>JBCBCD010000047.1:0-15542 GCA_038530915.1 Bacteroidota bacterium | reverse complement strand
AATGCTTTTGCATTGGTAAATATTGATGATAAGCGAGGGACAGTTATGATCCAAAATACTGAAGCTAAAAAACATACCTATGCAAAGCGAAATATGACTGACTTCAAAGTGAGGTTGCTGGAAAATGCCATCAGTGGTTTGCATTTAGAAATCAATGGGCAGGAAGTACACAGTAGACTGATTGGTGAATTCAATGCTTACAACCTTACAGCAGTTTATGGGACAGCCATGCTGTTAGAGCAGGATCCCATAGAAGTCTTAACGGTCATGAGTCAATTAAAAGCAGCAGAAGGGCGCTTCGATTACATTCAGGATGATGAAGGGAAAGCTGGCATAGTGGATTATGCACATACACCGGATGCTTTGGAAAAGATACTAGAAACAATAAACGAATTGAAATCCCCCCTTTCTAAAGTAATTACGGTAGTGGGTTGTGGTGGAGATAGAGATAGAAAAAAACGACCAGTGATGGCACAGATTGCAGTAGCGGGTAGTGACTTAGCCATCCTCACCTCAGATAATCCAAGGACAGAAGATCCGGATTTTATCATAAGTGAAATGGAAGCCGGACTAAACAAAGATCAACTGAAGCAAACTTTAACCATTAGCAACAGAAGATCTGCTATAAAAACGGCCGTAAAAATGGCAACATCCAAAGATATTGTACTGGTAGCGGGTAAAGGTCATGAGAAATATCAGGAAATTAATGGAGTAAGACATCCTTTCGATGATAAAGCGGAATTAATAGCTGCTATGAGCTAGAGCATGTTTGGAATTTATCACGTCTTGAAAATCAATAGATTGTGGTTCTAGCTAACTATTTTTGAAGGCGATTAGCGAGCTAAACAACTGAAAAAATAGGACGCTAGGTTCATAAGGTGTTGATTTTCAAAAGTTAGAAATCTAAACATGCTCTAATTACACAACTGAAAAGTCAGCTGTGTACGAGTTTACAAAGTGATTAAATTTTTACCGCAAGCAATTTGGATTATCGCAGTTTTCAGGGAGAAAGCTCCCTGATTACTGCTTTTCCTAAAAAGTGAAAGCCAATTAGTAATGATTAATATTTTGATTACAGTAGAGAATCGGCATTCAATTGGAAAATTTGTTTTTTTACATCAGATTTTGAAATAGCAAACCCAAAGAAAATGCTCATACTACTCGTTGAATGGCTTAAGGGAATTTTAGATGAAGGACCCGGATACTTTAGATTGTTTGATTACATCACTTTTAGAGCAGGCTTAGCTGCAATTCTCTCTTTGTTGATTTCTATGGTTTTTGGTGGAAATATCATCAGAAGACTTCAGAAGTTACAAATAGGGGAGGTGGTCAGGGACTTAGGATTGGAAGGTCAAATCAAAAAACAAGGTACTCCTACAATGGGAGGTATCATTATCATACTGGCAACAGTAGTCCCTTGTTTGTTGATGGCAAAACTGAATAATGTATACATCATCTTATTGTTAGTGACAACCATTTGGATTGCTTCAATTGGCTTCCTGGATGATTACATCAAAGTCTTCAAGAAAGATAAAAAAGGCTTATCCGGTTGGTTTAAGGTAATGGGACAGGTTGGATTAGGATTAATTATCGGATTGACTTTTATTTTAAGTGACGGCATTGTAGTAAGAATGGAAACCTCAGCGGCGGACGAGTTGGGATTGGAAGAAATAGCCATGGTAGGAGACACCATTTATGCAAAAGTGGATGGAGAGATAGTCAAAAAAGGAGATTATAAGACCAACTTGACCAATGTACCTTTTTTAAAAGGGAATCGCTTCGATTATGCTCAATTGATGCCTTTAGAAAAATCAATAGCCCAAAAGTGGGTTTGGATCATATTTATACCGTTTGCCATTTTTGTAATAACAGCCATTTCTAATGGGGCAAACCTGACAGATGGATTAGATGGCCTGGCCATAGGTGTTTCCGGAATCATCGTTATTGTACTTGGCGTTTTTGCCTATTTATCCGGAAACTTTATTACAGCAGAATACCTTGGGATTTTACACCTCCCGGGTACAGGAGAGATGGTGATTTTTGCCGCTTGTTTATTAGGCGCTTGTTTAGGCTTCTTGTGGTACAATGCTTTCCCCGCACAGGTATTTATGGGGGATACCGGAAGTTTGACCTTAGGAGGAATAATCGCCAGTATGGGCTTATTGCTGAGGAAGGAATTTTTGTTGCCTTTATTATGTGGAATTTTCTTATTGGAAACACTATCAGTAGTAATACAGGTAACTTATTTTAAATACACTAAAAGAAAATACGGTGAAGGAAGAAGGGTCTTTAAAATGGCTCCCATTCACCATCATTATCAAAAAAGGAATATGCACGAAGTGAAGATTGTCACTCGATTTTGGATAGTAGGTATTCTACTGGCCATCCTGACCATCATCACACTTAAAGTTAGATGACATGAAAACAGAAAAAAGACATATCACAATCCTTGGAGCTGGAGAAAGCGGCGTTGGTGCAGCTTTGTTGGCTCAGTCAAAAGGATTTGAAGTCTTTGTTTCTGATTATGGTACAATAAAAGAGGTGTATAAAACTGAATTGGAAGCAAATGAAATTGCTTACGAAGAAGGCCAACACACCAAAGAGATCATTTTTCAATCCAACGAAATCATCAAAAGTCCGGGTATTCCTGATCATATTCCCATGATTAAAGAGCTCAATGAGCGTGGGATATCCGTGATTTCGGAGATTGAGTTTGCTGCCAGATATAGTGATGCTTACCACATTGCTATTACGGGAAGCAATGGAAAAACCACCACTACTGAATTGACCGCACACTTGTTGGAACAAGCTGGTGTATCTATGGAAAAAGTCGGTAATATTGGCTACAGCTTTGCACGTTCTCTGGTAGAAAATACTCCTAAGAAGCACTATGTGATGGAGTTGAGTAGCTTCCAACTAGACGGGATAAAGGAATTTCGCCCTGATCTGGCCATCTTACTGAATATAACACCGGATCATTTGGATAGATATGAATACAATATGCAATTGTACATCGCTTCCAAATTTCGAATAGGAATGAACCAGCAGCAAAATGATATTTTCTTCTACAATGCCGATGATGAAAATATCAAACAAAAGCTACAAAGCTGGTCCTCTCCGGCAACAAAATGGACGATCGATCAATCCATGATTGATGGAGATCATATTAGCATAAATGGAGGGACTTTTGATTTAAGTCAAACTTCTTTAAAAGGAATACACAATGCGATGAATGCGCTCTTTGCAGTGAGAGTGGCACAGCATGTAGGCATCCAGGAAAAAGAAATTCAAGCAGGTTTAAACTCATTTAAAGGAGTGTCTCATCGATTAGAATTGGTAGGTTCCATCAATGGAGTACCATTTTTTAACGATAGTAAAGCGACCAATGTAGATGCTGTTTATTATGGATTACAGGCTATGACTCCACCCGTAATTTGGATTGCAGGAGGAAAGGATAAGGGGAATGAGTATGAGGTTTTACTACCACTGGTTAAAGCTAATGTCAAAAAATTAATAGCTATAGGAGTAGACAATTCAAAATTGATAGAAGTTTTTGGTGGAGTAGGAGTTGAGATCGAAGAAGCAAGTTCCGCTGAAGAAGCTTTAACAAAGGGTTTTCAGGCTGCAGAGAAAGGTGATGTGGTATTGCTTTCACCGGCCTGCGCCAGTTTTGATCGCTTTAAAAATTACATAGCAAGAGGAAATCAATTTAAAGAAGCATTCAAACACATTCAGAACCAAATGACAAGCAACGATTATGAGTATAGCAACTAGGATTTATTCGGAATTGCGTGGAGATCGTTCCATTTGGGCGATCATGGTCATGTTGGCTGTATTTTCCATCTTAGTGGTGTACAGTTCGACTGGTTCCCTGGCTTATCAGCAATATGGCGGGGATACCGAAAGGGCTCTGTTCAAGCATGGCTTGATCTTGGTGGGTGGATTGGTATTGGCATACGTCTGTCATTTGATGAATTACATGATGTTTGCTCGTTCAGCTCCTTTTCTGTTGTTGATTACTATTCCTTTATTGGTATATACCATTGCTTTTGGTACTGAAATAAATGATGCCAATAGATGGATTATGATTCCTTTTGTAGGCTTGACGTTTCAGACTTCAGATTTAGCAGAGTTGGCATTAATACTTCATGTTGCAAGAGAAATTTCGAGTAAGCAGGACTACATTAAGGATTTTAATGGGGCTTTTTTGCCCATTATTGTACCTATCCTGATTATTTGTGGATTAATAGCACCTTCTGATTTATCAAGTGCAATGGTACTCTTTGTGGTGTGTTTGTTGATGATGTTTATTGGTAGAGTTGCCTTGCAATATGTTTTCTTATTGTTATTGCTTGGATTTGTTCTGTTTTCGTTCTTGTTGTTGTTGCATCAAATGTTTCCGGAAATGGATTTCATCCGAGTTCCAACCTGGTCAGCGCGGATACGGGAATTTGTAACAAATCCGGATGGAGGCTACCAGGTAGAGCAAGCTAAAATAGCTATTGCGAATGGCAATTGGTTGGGTTTGGGGCCAGGAAATAGCATGCAACGTAATTATCTGCCCAACTCTTATTCTGATTTTATTTATGCCATTATAGTAGAAGAATATGGTTTGATAGGAGGCTTTACAGTGATAGGATTATATGTGTTGCTATTTTTTAGAATTACACGTCTGATTACCAAAAGTTCTAAAGCATTCGGAGCAATGGTAGTCTTGGGATTAGGAGTGAGTATGGTTATACAGGCGTTTGCAAATATAGCGGTATCAGTTCATCTGGTTCCAGTAACAGGTTTGACTTTGCCCATGATATCAATGGGTGGTACCTCGATATTATTTACATGCATTTCTTTTGGAATCATATTGAGTGTGAGTCGATTCGTAGAAGGCATCAATCCAATAGGTGGTTTGGTACCTGCAGATGACGATGATGATTTCGATCTAAGTGCTTTTGATGACGATGATGAATAACAAGTATTAACTTAAATACCAGCAAGTTGAGTACAATAATAAAAAATAACAGACCTATAAAGGTGATCATAAGTGGTGGAGGTACCGGTGGACACGTTTTTCCGGCCATTGCTATTGCAGATGCTATCAAGGAGAAGCGTCCTGCAGCTGATATACTGTTTGTTGGTGCTCAAGGTAAAATTGAAATGGATCGCGTGCCCAAAGCAGGCTATCCAATTAAAGGACTGTGGATCAGTGGATTTCATAGAAAGTTGACTTTGAGAAACTTATTATTTCCTTTAAAACTGATTCATAGTTTATTTAAGGCATGGCAAATTACTAGTTCATTTAAGCCTGAAGTGGCAGTAGGAGTCGGAGGATATGCAAGTGGACCTGTATTAGAAATTGCAACTAGAAAGAAAATTCCTGCAGTGATTCAAGAGCAAAATTCATATGCAGGAGCTACCAATAGAATTTTAGCAAATAAAGTCGATAAGGTTTGTGTAGCGTATGAAAAGATGGATCGATTTTTTCCCCAGGACAAAATAATACAGACGGGAAATCCGGTGAGGAAAAAGTTATTTGATAAGGCGGTTGATAAGGCTAATGCTTATGAACACTTTGGCTTAGATCCAAATAAGAAAACGATCTTCCTTTTTGGTGGTAGTTTGGGTGCCAGTTCATTAAATGCTACGGTAGCAGCTAATACAGCCTTTTTTAAGAAGCATGCTGATATACAGTTGTTGTGGCAGGTTGGAAAGTTGTATTTCGATCAATATAGAACATCAGAGGTAGCTCAGTTGCCAAATGTATTTATTAATACATTTATTGATCACATGGATTTGGCTTATGGCTTGGCTGATGTGGTCATTTGCAGAGCAGGAGCATTGACGATAGCAGAGCTGTGTATGGTAGGACAAGCAGCGATACTAGTGCCTTCGCCAAACGTGGCAGAAGATCATCAAACGAAAAATGCAATGGCATTAGTAGAGCAGGATGCAGCAATTATGATTACAGATAAAGAATCTAAAGATTCACTTTTTGCAGCAGCCTTAGAACTGATGGAAGATGAATCTAAAAGACAACATTTATCGGATAATATTAAAGCAATGGCCAGACCGGATGCGGCTGAGCAAATTGCAGACGAAGTGATCAAACTAGCAGAACAATAGATAAAGCATGATAGCACTGAACGACATAAAGAAAATATACTTTGTTGGCATAGGAGGCATTGGAATGAGTGCTTTAGCAAGGTATTTCAACTTTAATGGAGTTGATGTGCATGGTTATGATCGCACAGCTACTGCTTTAACTAAACGATTGGAAGAGGAGGGAATGGCCATCCATTATGAAGAAAACGTGGATCTGATTCCTGAAGGCATTGATCTTGTGGTCTACACACCTGCTGTACCTAAAACGCATGCGGAGTTGGAACACTTTTGGGCTAATGATTTTCCGGTGAAAAAAAGAGCTGAAGTGCTGGGTATTATAAGTAGAAGTAAGAAAACAGCCGCCATAGCCGGAACACATGGAAAGACAACTACGACTTCTATGTTGGCACATCTGGTAAGGAGTGGAGGAATAGATGCAACAGCTTTCTTAGGTGGAATCGCAAAAAATCTGGATTCCAATTTTGCTTGGGGAGCATCAGATTGGGTGGTTGTAGAAGCAGATGAATATGATAGATCTTTTTTACACCTACATCCAGATACAGCAGTTGTTCTCTCTATGGACGAAGATCATTTGGATATCTATGGAGATAAAGATGGCTTGGAAAATACAGGGTATAAAGCTTTTGTCAAACAGATCAAGCCAGGAGGAAAAATGTGGGTGCAGGCAGATTGGCATGTAGAAATGAAAGATATTGAAAATGTTGGCTCATATGGTGTAGAAAAAGGCGCCATTCAAGCACAAAATATAGTAGTGAAAGAAGGGCATTTTCAGTTTGATTATGTCAATGGAGATTTGAAGATTGAAGGCTTGCAATTGAGGATGCCGGGAAGACACAATGTAGAGAATGCGACGGCTGCCATAACTTTGGCGCTTGAAATGGGGGTTGAGGCGAATAGAATACCGGAAGGGATTAAGACTTTCAAAGGAATAAAGAGAAGATTTGACATCGCATATCAGGAAGGAGGACAGGCTTATGTTGATGACTATGCTCATCATCCAACAGAATTGAAGGCAGCAATACGTGCGGCTAAGAGTTTTTATCCCATGAAAAAAATCACGGGAATTTTTCAACCGCATTTATTTAGCAGAACGAGAGACTTCCTGGATGGATTTGCTGAAGCTTTAGATCTTTTGGATGAAACTATACTATTGGATATTTATCCGGCAAGAGAGCAACCTATACCAGGGATTACTTCCAGGTCAATTTTGATAAGGATGAGACGAGGTAATAAATGCATATTGACAAAAGCTGAAGCATTACAAAGAATTTATGACAAACCATTCGAAGTATTGATGACATTAGGAGCAGGAGACATAGATCGAATGGTGGAGCCAATTACTGAATTTTTAAATAGTAAGCGATAACAATTTATTAAATGAAAGTTTAGATGTTTAGAATTTAGATGTTTAGGTAGGACACACTTCGCCGAAGGTAGAAGGAAGTAATATTAAACACCTAAACCTCTAAACCCTCTAAACTCAAAAATAAAGACAATGGATATCTTCAATATTGATCAAAAGCAGGCCAGGCGATTTGCCATCCGACTAGGATGGATATCCGGTGCATTCCTGATCGTTATTGGCATAGTATCGGCCATAGAACAGAAAGAGGGGAGTCCTGCACAAGGCATCTTTGTCAATATAGAACCCTTAGAAAAAGATGAGCTTTTGATCACTGAAGAGGATGTATTAGTGGCGATAGATCAGAGTTTTGGCGTACCCTTAAAAGGATTGGCAATTGCCAATGTGAATGTAGCAAGAATAGAAAAAATCCTGGAAGAGGAACCGTTTATACTAGATGCCAATGTTTTTATTGACGCAAAGAATTATATCAATATAACAGTGCAGCAAAGACAACCCATACTCAGAATAATAGATAATAATGGCTTGAACTACTATTTAGATGAGAATGGCTTTAGAATGCCTTTATCAAGACACTCAACAGCAAGGGTATTGGTGGCAACCGGAAATTTACCACCCCATACACCCGAGTTTTTGAAAAAGGAAAAAGACATGTTGAAGAATACTTTTTTGTTTGCTCGTGATCGAATATTAGAAGATCCTTTTTTCAATGCATTGGTAGAACAGATTTATATCAATCAGAAAAAAGAAGTGGTTATGGTTCCAAAAATGGGCCAACAAAAGATACTAATGGGTAGATATGAAGATATAGAAACAAAGTTGAACAAGCTTCTAATTTTTTATCAGGAAGCTTTACCCAAGGAAGGATGGAATAAATACAAAACAATCAATCTAAAGTATAAAGATCAGATTGTTTGTGAAAAACGATAAGTAGAGAATGTTAATATATAAGTAACATATGTTAGTAACTAGGCATTTGTGAGCCTGTAATCTGAAGGAAAAAAGATTTATATTAGGCCAAATGCTCCAGATTTTAAAAAGAGAGAAAATATTATGAGGACACAGACTTCAAAATCAGAAATCGTAGCGGCTCTAGATATCGGAACAACCAAAGTTTGTGCGATTGTTGGACGCAAGAACGAGTATGGAAAATTGGAAATACTAGGAGTAGGTAAAGTACAATCAGATGGTGTACTCAGGGGAGTTGTGTCCAATATTGAAAAGACCGTAAACGCAATTTCAGAAGCAGTAGCTATTGCCAGACGCAACTCAGGAGTTGATTTTGACCATGTACATGTAGGTATTGCCGGTCAGCACATCAAGAGCTTGCAACATAGAGGGATACTGGTAAGAGACTACAATGATATGGAAATTGGGAAGGAGGATATCAATAAGTTGGTAGGAGATATGTACAAGTTGGTACTGCCTCCCGGTGATAAAATCATCCACGTACTTCCACAGGAATATACGGTTGATAATGAACAAGGTATTCTTGATCCAATAGGTATGTCAGGAGTGCGTTTGGAAGCTAATTTCCACATCATTACCGGACAGATTACAGCTTCGAATAATATTTATCGATGTGTCGAGCGCGCCGGATTGAAAGTAGTAGATATGATGCTAGAACCCATTGCATCTGCTGCTGCGGTATTGAGTCAGGAAGAGAAGGAAGCAGGCATTGCCTTAGTAGATATAGGAGGAGGTACAACAGATATCACTATTTTTAGAGATGGCATCATTCGTCATACAGCGGTCATTCCATTCGGTGGTAATGTCATCACCAAAGATATTAAGGAAGGTTGTACGGTGATGGAGCACCAGGCAGAAAAATTGAAAGTAAAATTTGGTTCTGCATTGGCCGAAGAAGTTTATGAAAATAGAATAATCACTATTCCGGGTTTAAGAGGTAGAGATCCAAAAGAGATTTCTGAGAAAAATCTGGCATTGGTTATACAAGCCCGTGTAGAGGAAATACTGGATTATGTTGTGTGGGAAATTCGTAGATCCGGTTATGAGCGCAAATTAATAGGTGGCATTGTATTGACAGGTGGAGGAGCACTATTGAACCACATTGACAAGCTATCAGAATACCATACTGCCATGAGTACCAGAATAGGAATTCCTATTGAATACCTGGCTCACGGATACAACGAACAATTAAGCAATCCAATTTTTGCAACTGCTATTGGTTTGCTTAAAAAAGGAATTGAGAATGTAGAAGCTGGTAAATATAAGAAGGCTGTTAAGATGGATACTGAGTTGAAACGACAGAATAAAGAAGTGTCTGAAGAAGAAGAACAAGAAGCTGATGGCAATAAGTGGTACGAACAAATATTCAAGAAAACAAAAGAATGGTTTGAAACGGAGCCTGATTCAGAGTTCTAATTTCAATCATTCAAGATAATACTGATACTGATTAATAAACAAACGCGGTAATAGAAAACTGTCGGAAACTACTAACGAGTTTTGCTCTTTAGCCGGCTGATGATCCGTACAAAAAAACTATCGTTATGATGTTTGATTTGCCAAGAGATGAAAGCCCGATCATCAAGGTGATTGGTGTTGGTGGCGGTGGGAGCAATGCAGTTACCCACATGTACAATCAAGGCATTGTCGGCGTTGATTTTGCTATCTGTAATACAGATTCACAAGCGATGGAATTGAGCCCCGTTCCTACAAGAATCCAATTGGGACCAGATCTGACTGATGGTCGTGGTGCTGGTTCTAAACCAGAAGTAGGTAAAAGAGCCTGTGAAGAATCTATAGAGGTTGTAAAGACTTATCTTACCAACAACTGTAAGATGTTGTTCATCACTGCTGGAATGGGTGGTGGAACAGGTACAGGTGCTGCCCCAATTATTGCTAAGACAGCAAAAGAGATGAATATTCTGACTGTAGGTATTGTCACCTTGCCTTTTACTTTTGAAGGTCGTCGTCGTACTTCACAAGGGCATGATGGATTGTCAGAACTAAAAAAATACGTTGACACACTGATCGTTATCTCAAATGATAAGTTGCGCCAGATACATGGTAATTTATCCATTTCAGAAGCTTTTGGTCAGGCCGATGATATTTTGACCACTGCGGCTAAAGGTATCGCAGAAATCATAACCGTTCCTGGTTACGTCAACGTGGATTTTGAAGATGTAAATACAGTCATGCGTGAAAGTGGAGTAGCCATAATGGGTACTGCAGCTGCAGATGGTGATGATCGTGCGAGAAGAGCAGTAGACGAAGCTTTGCATTCTCCTCTTTTGGAAGACAATGACATTAAAGGTGCTCAACATATTCTACTTAATATTACTTCCGGAACTAAGGAAGTGACGATGGATGAAATTTTTGAAATCACTGAATTCGTTCAGGAAGAAGCAGGATACGGTACAGACTTAATCTGGGGTAACTGTTATGATGAATCGCTTGGCGAAAAAATAAGCGTTACAGTCATTGCTACAGGTTTTGAGCACAGACATCCTCAAGTAGAAAAAAGAAACAAAGATCAAAGAGTAGTAGTTTCACTGGACGATGATACAAAATCAAAGCTAGCGAGACCAACCAGCAAGTTGTCTGAAATTGGTTTCCAGGAAAGCAAAGAAGTGGACAACAGTACTACTTTTGAGTTTGACAACATCAGAGATTCCATTGAAAAATATCAGCAAACTCGTCAAACCAGTGATGAGCCTTATATCAAAGATACTAGTGATCAGGATGATAATGCGGAGATGCGTAAAAGACATGATAGAGAATTGAAAAGAAGAGAAAGATTAAGATCTCACAATGTCAAATTAAACAATCCGCAAACCATTATTGAATTGGAAAACGAGCCGGCTTACCTTCGCAGAGGTGTACAATTGGATAAAAACCCAAGCGCTTCCAGTCAGTCGATGTCAAAATATACCATTTCAGATGGAGATGATCCTGAGATTCAATCGAATAATTCTTTTTTACACGATAATGTAGATTAGTGATTAATACTCCTGATGAGGGGAGTTATTCTTTACTTAGATAAAAGGAAGCTTTGCTTCCTTTTATCTAAAAACAACTTCCCCTCATCAGGAGAAGATTATGATTTGCTATTAAAAGTCGTTCTGTTGGTTAAACAGAGCGGCTTTTTTGTTTCTCTTACTTAAGGGTAACATTTTTTCCTTCTCAAAAGACCAATGGATAAATATTTCACAAAAGAGGATTCAATGAAATCTCTCTTAAAAATCAATTATCCATGAAAACTTTAATGTTAGCATTATTTTTTTGCCTTTCCTTTTCTTTAATAAGCAATGCCCAAAGTCAATCTAATGAAGAAATACTTGATGACATATTGAGTGACCTTCAAGAGCAGGGAGTAGAGCTTGAATACAACAAAACAGTGGAATTGCTGGATGGTATTGTTAGATATGACAACAACCCTTGTCATCCAAAAGCAATAGACTTCTCTAAGTTTGCTCAAAAAACCAAAGGCTTGTACCGTCCTTTACAAGACCAGTATTGGGTAAGTGTTGATGATAGGAAAAGAATGCTTCTTGTACGCAGAAAACAACAATCGTATGAAGCTTATGGGGTTATCCATATTGTTGAGCAAGTGGATGCATACACTTATAAATCAAGAGTTGTTTTTTGTCATTGTTTTAATTGTGTAGATAGAAGTACAAAACCAGCTACTACTTATTGGTGTGGGGTAAAAGAAACAGAAGATGGATTTGAATGTGCAAATAAGGATAATAGGGATTGTATTTTAATCGATCAAACCGGTTACTTCTGTGGTCGTGTAGTTTACAAACAATAAAATGGCCTTATTTCTTTTAGTGAAGAGCAGGATGAAAAGCCGTAAAAAACCAAATTTTGTATGAGCCACAATCCTTCTTAAAGCAAAGAGAAGGTGCTAAGCAACCCAAAATAAATGAGCAAAAACTCTAGCCAGAAAAGCGAGTTAATTTGGTTTAGGCTTTTCATCCTGTTCTGAACGTTAAAAAAGAAATACAGCCTTGAATTTTGCTTCTTTGTTTCAAGACAAAGAAGAGAGAAAGTCTAGCCTTGAATTTTGCTTCTTTGTTTCAAGACAAAGAAGAGAAAAAACCTAGCCTTTAATTTTGCTTCTTTGTTTCAAGACAAAGAAGAGAGAAGAGTCGAGCTAATATTTGGTTAATCAATTAATCAACATTTTTATTGCTTGATTTTCATAAATCAAAGAATTTAATGACAAAAGTCATGAATGCCCTTCCTCTTTATTTCGATTTTTAAACATCCTTATTAAACTTATCTTGGCTAGAATAGTCCAAGAAACAAGTCACATTGATGATCCAATTCACAGTCTTCATCGTATGTGTGATAAATAAATGTAAAAAAACCGACGTTTCGTGTTGACCTTTTGAAATTTCAACACACTATAATAGGGGGAAGGGATACTAAAATGTGTCTTATAAGTGTATGAAAAGGGAAAAAGAGGGATTTAGACGACAGATTTAGAATATGATAACGGACATTAACACTACTTTAAAAAAACTTCGAGCAACAGATAGTATATTCTTGGAGTTATATAATAAAACGAATTAAAGAACTAATAAACCTGTACAAACCTAATTTTATCATGAACATCAGAAAAATTAAATTGGCACTTACAGTCGGCCTGATGAACAACGAAAAAGGAGTGAACGTGCTTCCTTTCATCGTTGATCAGATGAACGGCTTCAAAGATGAGGTGGGTACCTTCATCAGTACTTCAGAAGTAAGAAAAAATCAGTTGAACAGAAACAATGTTAAGAAGACTTATGCAATGCGTTTTGAAAACGTAACCCTTAATGTAGACCTGGTATCTAACCCAATGACAAATTCTCAAACTGTTCACGGTTTTCAGTTCCGTTAATTAAAAATTTAAGCTTAACTGTATTTGCCTATGCAACAATTTTAAACGACACATCTTACGCTTATCCACTCTTCCATCCACGGGAAGCCTATCCCGTTATTTCTTTTTCCGACTATTTATAACGTTTCCTTCATAAATCCTTAATACTTACTCAACACATCGTATCGAATATATTCCTATATTCGCGCTTTATTTTATATAAGTTGTGATTAATTTATAATTAGAGTTATGACAGCAATCCGCAATGTCGCTATTATCGCGCACGTTGACCACGGTAAGACTACCCTGGTAGATAAGATGTTATTGGCAGGTCTCTTGTTCAAAGAACATGAAAAGCCCGGAGAATTACTCCTAGACAATAACGACCTGGAAAGGGAAAGGGGAATTACCATTCTCTCTAAAAATGTTTCCATTACTTATAAAGATGTAAAGATCAACATCATCGATACCCCTGGTCACAGCGACTTTGGTGGAGAAGTAGAGCGTGTTCTAAACATGGCTGATGGTGTTTTGCTTTTGGTAGATGCGTTTGAAGGTCCTATGCCTCAAACAAGGTTTGTACTCCAAAAAGCAATCGAAATTGGTCTAAAACCTATCGTTGTAGTAAACAAGGTAGACAAAGAAAACTGTACTCCAGACGAAGTACAAGAGGCTGTTTTTGAATTGATGGCTAATTTGGATGCTACCGAAGATCAATTGGACTTCCCAACGCTTTTTGGTTCTGCTAAATATGGCTGGATGTCAGAAGATTGGCAAGATAAGACAGACAACATTCTGCCATTGTTGGATGCTATTATCGAGCACATTCCAGCACCAAAAGTAGAAGAGGGAACTCCTCAAATGTTAGTGACTTCTTTGGATTATTCTAAGTTTATTGGCCGTATTGCAATTGGTCGTTTACAAAGGGGGATGTTAAAAGAAGGCCAACAGGTTTCTTTAGTGAAGAAAGAAGATAAAATTGAGAAATATAAACTAAAAGGTCTATTTACTTTCGACGGTTTTGAAAAAGTAGCTACTAAGCAAGTAAAAGCTGGGGATATCATCGCTATTACGGGAGTAGATGGTTTTGACATCGGAGATACCATTGCCGATCCTGAAGAGCCAGAAGCTTTGCCTTCTATCGCCATCGATGAACCGACCATGAGTATGACCTTTACCATCAATGATTCTCCTTTCTTTGGTAAAGAAGGGAAGTATGTTACTTCTCGTCACATCAAAGAACGTCTGGAAAAAGAATTGGAGAAGAATCTGGCATTGCGTGTAGAGCCAACTGATTCTGCCGAATCTTTCAGAGTATATGGTCGTGGTGTTTTGCACTTGTCGGTATTGATAGAAACCATGAGGAGAGAAGGCTATGAATTGCAAATTGGTCAACCTCAGGTTATTACCAAAACGATTGATGGGGTTAAACACGAACCGGTTGAGGAGTTGAACATCGATGTGCCTGATGCACATTCTGGTACTGCCATAGAGATGATTACCAAGCGCAAAGGACAGATGTTGTCTATGGAACCAAAAGGAGACAGAGTTTTATTGAAGTTTGAAATTCCTTCTCGTGGAATCATTGGTTTGCGTTCAAATATGTTGACGGCTACTGCCGGTGAAGCTATAATGACACACCGTTTTATAGAGTTCCAGCCACACAAAGGAGAAATACCAGGTCGTATCAATGGTTCTATGATCAGTATGGAAAACGGTAAGTCCATTCCTTATTCTATCAACAACCTACAGGAACGCGGTAAGTTCTTCATTGGTGCCAATGAAGAAATTTACGAAGGACAGGTAGTAGGGGAGAACAGCCGTGCAGGGGATATGGTAGTCAACTTAACCAAAACGAAGAAGTTAACCAATATGCGTTCTGCTGGTTCAGATGATAAAACGAAATTAGTTCCTCCACGTAGATTTTCACTGGAAGAAGCTTTAGAATACATTCAAGGCGACGAGTACGTCGAAGTGACTCCGGAATCCTTACGCTTGAGAAAGATCTTGTTGAAAGAACATGAGCGCAAGCGTGCTAAGAATCCGGCTTTGAATTAGTAAATTATCTATGCTTAATACTACTTTGTCACTTTACTCAAAGGGTAGAATAGCAAAATGCATGATGGTTAAATATTGCAACCCTGTAGGGGTAAGATATGGTTAGTTTATATGTAGACGATCTCATAAGCGTGCCGATAGGTACGCAATATATAGTGTACCTATCGG
>JBCBCD010000046.1:0-15600 GCA_038530915.1 Bacteroidota bacterium | reverse complement strand
GAAAAGAGAATAAGAAATAAATCGGAATGGCATTTGCCATTCCGATTTATTTCTTAATTATAATCCACACCCAATTTCTTCAATTGTGCAATAGCATGGTCTTTTATAGGTCGTGGCGGATCCATAGAAATTGCCTTTTGATAACTTTCGATGGCTTTTTCTCTTTCCCCTAAAGCAGCATATCCATCGCCCAAACTATCATATCCGTTTGCATTGTCAGGATGACGCTTTACATTTAGTTTGAAATATTCCATTGCTTTTTCAGTATTTCCAAGCTGCATTAGTTGATAAGCCAGACTATTTAGTTCTGCCTGATTGGCAATTTTGGCAGCTTGATCCAAGATAGGGAGAGCGGCATCCATTCCATTGGTTCTGTAAATAAGTCCTCCTTTAATACCCAGTCGCCTGAAATCTATTCCTGCTTCCAATGCTTTTTCAATCCAGCTCATTCCTTCCTCATAGTTGATTCTATTCTGAAGACAAAAATTAGCTGCCATCATATATTCTTTTGGATCATTCCATTCAGGAAGCTTGGAGCGATATTCAGTCAAAATCAGATCATTCGTAGCAACCTCAAGTTTGAAAGGAAATTTTTTATTTTCCCACTTTAAAACGATTACAGCGTCTGCTGTGCTAATGGATTCAAAATCATAGGTTAAAATATTGGTAAAATCGGTAGACTGAGATTTGATCTTTACCCTCAAAACTTCTTCTTCTTTTTTGTAGAAGAAGCTCCCCCATGAAGTAGCATTTTCACTGAAAATCAAAGTTTCATTGCCATCTTCTGATAGCTCTATAAAGAAGCCATACGTACCAGCTTTTAATGGCTGGCCTTCTATTTTTACATCTGTACTGAAGGTAATCGTGGTGTTTTCATTAGCTCCGGCACGCCAAGGGAATGATTCACCAGATCCAAATGTTGGGTAAGGATTTGCCAGTCCGTAATGAGCTAGCACTGTCCCATAAATCTGACCGGTTCGGTCATTTCCATTTGGTAGAATTACTTGTGGACGAGAATAATTAATTATTACATCCGTCACACCTACTTTCTGCTTGATTTCTGCTGCTGCACTAGGGCGAGATACATATACCCTTGATTGTTGGGCTATCGCAACTGAACAAAGAAAAACAAAACTTACTAATGTATAAAGTACCTTACTTTTCATAATATCTTTTATTTGTTTTAGTGATAGTAAGGTACAGTCAAGTTAAGCTGGGAGGAAGCCGAATGTGATAACGAGTGAATTTTGTGATTATTGGTTTTCTCTTTCTAAAAAGGAAATAACCTGATCTTTATACCTTCTACTGGAAAGCACTTCTCTTTTGTTTTTTAATAAAAATCGATATTCATTATTGGTAAGATATTTACAGGATTGTATATACCTCGTATTCAATAAATAAGAACGATGGACCCTTAAGAATTCATTGGGATCAAGTGCTTCAACAATAGCGTTCATGGTACTGCGGTACAAATACTTTTTATCACCTGTAATGAGCTCCAGGTAATTTCCATTAACTATAATCAAGTAAATCTCTTCTGTAGGTACATTTTTTAAACGTCCTTTTTCTTTGATTTCAAATGAACTCTTATAACGACTAAAGGGTGCATTCAGTCGATTCAGCATTTGAAGAATTTCTGCATTGGCAGCCTCTGATTTTTTAAGTGCTATCTGTTCCTTGGCTCGTTCTAGTGCCGCTTCAAAACGCTCAATTTCCAGCGGTTTCAATAAATAGTCAATGGCATGGATTTCAAAAGCTTTAACTGCATAATGATCGTAAGCTGTAGTGAAAATAATATAAGGTCGCGAAGTTTTTGTATCCAGCTTATTAATGACATCAAAACCACCAAAATCAGGCATCTCTACATCCAAAAAGATAAGATCCGGAACTTTCAAATTAATCAACCTAACTGCATCCGAACCACTTTTAGCCTCTCCAATTAGCTTTACATAACGGAAATGGCTGAGTAGCTTCTCTACTCTTCTTCTAGCCAAAAATTCATCATCGATTATTAGTGCTCTGAGCATGGTACATCGGATATTTTATCGAACGATCTATTATAAATGTAAAGGAATTACGATACTGGCTACACAACCTGATTCAATACCCTGTTCAAGTTTAAATTCAAAATCATCACCATACAGTTCTTTTAGACGATTCGATACATTATTGAGGCCTAATCCATATTTGTAATTTTCTACAAGCCCCCGTCCGTTATCCACTACTTGTAACAAAAGGGTGCTTTTACTTTCATTTAACACCTCTGCTCTAATATTAATCTGACCATTTTCCAGTAGGCGAGACGTTCCATGTTTTATCGCATTTTCCACTAAAGGCTGTAAGATCAAACTGGGTACTTGACCTTTGAGGGCGTCGGGATCAATGTCATAGGAAACCGAGAGTTGCTCACGGTATCTTTCCAACTCAATAGAAAGATAATTTTCTATAAATTTAAGCTCCTCGTCCAGAGTAATAAAGTGGCGACCTTCTTTATCGAGTACGCCCCTAAGTAAATCCGCAAAGCGCGATATCACTTTTTGGGCAGCCAGTGTATCCAGATCGATGAGTGCAGAGATGGAATTCAAAGTATTAAATAAAAAGTGAGGCCGCAATTGAGTCATCAATGCATGCACCCTTGCATTAGCTAATTCTCGTTCCTGATTGATCAGCTTTGTCTGATTAATCGCTGCAATAAACAATCCTACTCCCAACCAATAAAAAATCAAACTAGAAATCAAACCCGCAAAAAACGACGCTACTACCCAGTCGGAAAACAATTCAAAACTCTCTATATCAGAGTAAAATACAATGTACATCATATTGTGTCCAACTCCTGTGAGGATCCTATGCAAAATGGCTATCAGTATACTCAAGCCAAAATGGACTGTAAAAAACCGAGGTTTTCGGTTTTCAACAAAAACTCTTGCCGAAAAAGCCATAAAAGGAGTCAGTAGTGATAAAAAAGAGAAAAGGATAGTATACCTTACAAAAACCGCTAAACCATTGAATTCCTGTTCATAATTACCAATTACATAAGCGATGTACTGCTGGAGTGTTATTAAAACAGCTAGTAAAAGCATGAATACCAGCAACCAACCAAAAGGAATGGGCAAGTTGTTATAGACTTTTCGATACACTCAAGTTATTTTATACATTATCAAATGTAAGGCAATTCCTACCTTTCAGAGGGCCTCTTGTGATAATCAGATGATTTTGTGATAATCAGATGATCAAAAGAGTTAAGAGTAAATTATTCATAAATGCGAATCACTTGTCCGCTACCTTTACCTTCAACACTTCGCTCATAGCCTTTGATCATTTTATCCATAGGGATGGGATAATGTCCAGGGAAATAACGCTTGTACTTTTCATATGCATCTTCAACTACACCACAGGAGACTGCATTGAGACGAATCCCATTGGGCAATTCTAAGGCAGCTGCCTGCACAAAACTGTGTATTGCACCATTGACCATAGCAGCACTGGCTGTGCGTACAACCGGATCATCAGCTAATATACCTGTTGTAAGTGTTATAGAGCCACCTGCACTTAAGTAGTCATGTCCAATCCTAACCATATTGACCTGCCCCATTAGCTTACTCCTAATGCCTATGTAATAATCTTCTTCGCTTAGATCATAAAAAGGAGCCCAACGTGCTTCTCCAGCCGCACAAATAATAGCATCCAGTGTACCCAACTTCTCAAAAAGTGCCTGAATAGACTTGGAATCACCAATATCAATCGGTAATTCTTCAGATGAACGGTTAGCAACAAGCACTTCATGTTCTTCGGAAAAATGCTTTACTATTTTTTTCCCCACCGTTCCGGTACCTCCAATAACTAGTATTTTCATGTCTTTCGTTTTGATTCAATTTACAAGAATAAACCACTTAACTAAAGTAAATCACAGCTCAATTTTCCCCAAAAGTTATTTTTAAAATTAATTATTAGTATTGCGCCAGCACCAACAAGCAGCCTCTGCTCTTACCGTTTTTCTATGGGCCAATAAGTATAAAAACAAGCGTAAAGATGGACGTTCTCTCTTTACGACTTCTGTTGCCCTTCCTGAAGCTATTTCTGATGGTGCTTCTTTAGCCAAACATACTACAAGGCTGGTAGAAGAATTGTACCGCAAGGGAACCAATTATAAAAAAGCAGGTATTATGGCAGATGGCTTAGTTCCTCAAAATCAATTACAAATAGGTCTTTTGGATAGCAATATTGATAGGAAGAAAAAACTGAATACCCTATTTGAAACCGTCGATCAGCTCAATCAAAAGCATGGTCGAAATACTGTCTACCTGGCGTCTTGTAACACCCGCAAAGCCTGGTCATTGAAACAAGAACACAGGAGTAAAAAGTACACAACTTGCTGGAATGAGCTCTTGTGTATTAAATTGTGAATGAACCTATGAATCAACTTATTGTTCCAACATCGAATCTATTCATCACCATTTAAAATCAAAAGATATCATGACTCAACGCTTATTAGTGATTGCATTTGCACTGGCTTTGATCGGCTGGTCTTGCAACAACTCTACAGACCAACAACAAGCCGATGACATGGCTGACTTTGCCTCTGACGAAGAATTCAAAGACAAACATGAAGAACCGGAAGCGGTTGAATTTGCTCCACAAGGTAAAAATATGACCTTCGATACACCTGATGGGCAAACAGGCTCAGCTTATGCTTTAATGGCAGCTGAAGAAAGCAACAAATACTTATTTGTCATTCACGAATGGTGGGGCTTGAACGATAACATCCGCCAAGAAGCGGATCGCCTATTTGGTGAATTGGAAAATGTAAACATCATGGCATTGGATCTTTATGAGGGGCAAGTGGCAGATAATGCAGATGATGCAGGTAAGTATATGCAAGCGGCTTCTCAAAAGCAAGATCGCCTGGAAGCTATCATTAACGGGGCATTGGCTTATGCAGGTGATGATGCTAAAGTAGCCACTATTGGTTGGTGTTTTGGCGGTGGCTGGTCTTTGCGCAGCTCTATCCTTGCAGCAGATAAAGGTGCCGGTTGTGTGATTTATTATGGAATGCCTGTACAGGATAAAGATGCCTTAGCTCCGTTACAAGGGGATATCCTGGGTATTTTTGCGACTCAGGATGCCTGGATCACTCCTGAAGTAGCTACCAATTTTGAAACTTTAGCAAAAGACGCAGGCAAGAATATAGCTATCCATCAATTTGAGGCAGATCATGCATTTGCCAATCCGAGTAGTCCTCGTTATGTAGAGGAAGCCGCTCAGGAAGCGAATGCTCTGGCATTGGCCTTTTTGAAGGAGAGATTATAGTTGATTTGAAGGGTTTAAGGGTATAAATGTTTAACTTTTAAACATTTATACCCTTAAACCCTTCAACTAAATCAATGCATCCAACTCATTTACCAAACCCGGATCACTGGGCCTCTTAGCATCCACATCAATAATATTCCCTTCATCATCGATCAGGATGAAACGTGGGATACCCTGGATGCGGTAGGCTTTGGTGATGGTTGATTCCCAGGCCCCATCGGCGATGAGTTGTATACCTTTCATGCCTTTGTTCGTGACCATTCTGCGCCAGCTTGTCTTTTTCTCATCAATAGAAATACCCAGGAAAACAATCTTATCATTGTTTTTATAGCGATTGATCAGCCTTTCTAAAGCGGGTTGCTCAGCCAGACAAGGACGACACCAGGTGGCCCACATATCGATGTACACATATTTGCCTTTAAAATCTTCCAGCGCATACAGATTGCTATCCACATCTGGATATTCAAACTTAGGCGCTGGCTTTCCCGGCATTAAGGGAGCCCAGTCTTTATACAGTTGACTGATTTCTTTTTTATAAAAAGGATTATTGGTATTGGCTATAAAATCTTCTATCCATTCTTCTCTTCCTTGCGGGCTGCTCATATTGAGTAGACTTTTAAATCGGGTAAACTTTAGGTGATCGGTGACTGCTTCAGTGGTAAATTGTTCTTCTAAAACCTGCATTAGGGAATATAAAAATCCCCTATCCTTAGCCATTAAATTAGGGTTATTTCGATGCAACTCCATTGTTTGATTCAGTACATAATGATCCAGGTATCTGATATAAGAAACTACGCCTAATAAATCTGTCCTTTCGACCTTGTATTGATTAGCCGCGTTTAAAATAGATTCGTCAGCGATATAGCTCAAATCTTTTATCGCATGTGCATGGTAAGCAGGATATTGATTGATGGCCTGAGCTGTTGAAAAGTCAATATACCCTTGCCCAATATTCACAAAAGCAGCATCTACTTGGTCAACCTGGATAATGCTATCGAATTGAGCTAATGTATTGGCTTGCAGTTTTTCAATGGCTTGTACAAACTCCGCTCCATTCATTGGAAAGAGTTGATTAGTAGGATCTTCCAATGGATCAAAGTGTTCCTTGATCATTTGCAGCAATTGATTTTCTCTTACCGAATTGCCAGTAATTAATTTACTTTTTATCGGATCATCATGACGAAAATTAAGGATTACTGTATCGCCGGGCTGGCCATATACTTCCCAACGCACTTCATTGTAGTCGAATAAAACAATTTGAGGAATTTCAGACTCGATTTTGAAGCTAAAAGCACCACTTTCCAACGTATCGATCATTCGCTCCAGATAGGTATTGCATCTAATAATTTCTACCTCAGCACTATCTACCTGACCGGTAAATACGATACTCGTTGGAGAAAGTGCAGCAACAGATTCTATGGATTCATTTTGGCAGCTAAAAAGTGACAGCATGCCGAGTAGTAAACAGATGGGTAAATACTTCATTGGTTGATTTTTATGAAAAAACTTATTTTCTCAGCAATGAAGTAATTTGTTGTGTGTTGTGTGTTGTGTGTTGTGTGTTCTACCAATCTCCTTCAATATTAGAAAATTCTTCTTCTATATCTTTTTGAATAGCATCTGCATCTTCATTACTCAAAATTCCTCCAAACTGTAGAACAGCATCTCTATTCCCTCTTTTATCTGTAGTATCCTTATTTAGCAGCTTGATGAATGCTAAAATTTGATACAGCAACTTTTGATTACTTACCTTGTTTAGATCAGATAAAATTTGTTCCCTTATGGTCATATTTTATGTTTCTTTCAATTTATTTCAATTTTTCTTTTTTTCAAAACTACTTCCGGTTGATTAAATTAGCATTATAAACACACAAAATGCATCACACAACACAAGACACAAAACCAACAGCCCACTAAAGTATTGCCGCCAATCTCGCACCCTGATCTATCGCTCGCTTTGCATCCAACTCTCTCGCCTCCTTAGCTCCACCGATCAAGTGTACATTCACACCGGCAGCTTCCAAGGGTTCAAATAAAGCTTTATGTGGTTCCTGACCAGCGCAAATGACAACATTGTCAACCTCTAATATTTTGGGTTCGCCATTTACGGTGATGTGAAAACCTTCATCGTCCACTTTTACATATTGGCACTGAGAAAGCATTTTGGTCTTTTTCATTTTTAAGCTGGCTCTGTGTATCCATCCGGTAGTTTTACCGAGGTTCTTACCATGCTTTCCTACCGAGCGTTTGAGCAAGTATATTTCGCGAGCCGGTGGCTTTATTTGCGGTGCTGTCAAAGCTCCTCCGCGCTGATACGACATATCTACCCCCCATTCTTCCATGAATGCTTTTACATCCAGACTAGGTGCTACCTCTTCAAAATCATGTGCCAAATATTCTGCTACATCAAAACCTATTCCACCTGCGCCTACGATAGCGACTCGCTTACCCACTTCTTTTTGGTGGTATAAAACATCAATGTATGACAATACTTTGGGATGATCTTCCCCTTCAAAGCCTGACTTACGAGCGGTCACACCGGTTGCCAGTATTACTTCATCAAAGCCTTCTGCCTTTAGGAAATCGACATCCACTCTTTGGTTAAGATGCAGATTGACGCCCGTTAGGTGTATTTGGTTTTTGAAATACCTTAATGTTTCTTCAAATTCTTCTTTCCCCGGAATGCGTTTTGCCATATTGAACTGCCCACCGATCTGAGGAGCTCCATCATATAAGTGTACCTCGTGTCCACGCTGTGCTGCATAAGTAGAGCAAGACAGGCCTGCTGGTCCAGCACCTACGACAGCTATCTTTTTCTTTTTCTCAGCAGGGAAAAAATTCAGTTCTGTTTCGTGACAAGCTCTTGGGTTGACCAGACAAGAACAAACCTGCATTTGGAAGGTATGATCCAGGCAAGCCTGATTACACCCAATACAAGTGTTAATTTCTTCAACCCGTCCTTCCATAGTTTTCAATACGATATCCGAATCAGCCAGGAAGGGTCTGGCCATAGAAACCATATCTGCATGACCTGCAGCTACGACATTTTCTGCGATATCCGGCATATTGATGCGGTTGACTGCAATCAGAGGGATATTGACTTCTCCCATCAATTTTTGAGTCACCCAACTAAATCCTCCTCTAGGCACCATAGTCGCAATAGTGGGCACTCTGGCCTCATGCCAACCAATACCTGTATTGATCAAAGTAGCTCCCGCTCCCTCTATTGCTTTTGCCAGTTGAACGACTTCCGGCCAGGTACTGCCCTCATCCACCAAGTCCAACATAGACAGACGGTATATAATAATAAAGTTTTCACCAATTTTCTCTCTAATACGACGAACGATTTCCACCGGAAAACGCATCCTGTTTTCATAAGTCCCTCCCCATTCATCGGTACGTTGATTGGTACGCTTTACAATGAATTGGTTGATCAAATATCCTTCTGAGCCCATCACTTCCACACCATCATAACCTGCTTCCTGAGCTAGTGTAGCACAACGCACGAAATCTTCAATCGTTTGCTCTATATCTTCATCAGACAATTCTTTGGGTTTCAAAAAATTGATAGGTGCCTGTATTGGAGAAGGAGCTACCAAATCCTGATGATAACCATAGCGGCCTGTATGCAGGATTTGCATACAAATCTTTCCTCCTTCTTTGTGCACCGCTTCAGTAATCAATTTATGCTCTGCTACTTCATGCGCAGTGGTTAGCATAGCCGAATTAGGGGCTACTCTTCCTGCCTCATTGGGCGCAATCCCTCCGGTTACCATCAAGGCAACTTGTCCACGAGCACGTTCAGCATAGAAGGCTGCCGCTCGTTCAAAGCCATTGGGTGCTTCTTCCAACATAGTATGCATAGAACCCATCAATACTCTATTCTTCAAAGTAGTGAAGCCTAGATCGAGGGGCTCCAGTAAGTGCTTATAATTTGACATGCTTTAATCTTGATAAATTTCGTCAATTTGTTCTTTGTGCTTCTTGCGAATCACTCTTCGCTTAAGCTTTAGGGTAGGTGTGAGCTCTGCCTCTGCTCCATCGGGGTGACTTTCCAGCCATTCGTTGGGCACCAGCTTGAATTTTTTAATTTGTTCTATATGGCTAAACTCAGGATTGAGTCCGTCAATGAGTTCCTGGTATTTTTCAAGCACTTTAGGATTTTGAATAACCTCTTTTACAGTCGTCCAATCCACCTCATTCCTTTCACACCAGTTTTCAAGCACTTCTCTTGCCGGTACAATCAAAGCCGAAACGAACTTCTTCTGTTCTCCTACGACCATCGCCTGTTCGATTAAAAACTCCTCTTTCAACCTGCTTTCTATGGGTGCCGGAGCGACATATTTTCCACCTGAAGTTTTGAGCAATTCTTTCTTACGGTCTGTGACTTTTAACAAAGGACGACCATCTTTCCCGGAAATCAGCTTTCCTACATCGCCGGTACGCAGCCATTTTTTGCCATCAATCACAGCAAAGACTTTCTCATTTTCTTCTGGCTTATTGTAATACCCCATCATGACATTAGGGCCATGTGCTAGTATTTCTCCTTCATCTGGCTTATAATCTCCACTCGCTTTATCAATCATGAGCTCTACATGTGGGAAAGCAGGTCCAATCAAGCCTACTTTGGCAGCCCCTTCATCTGGTCTGGCACCAGCAAGCCCAGGAGCTGTTTCCGTCAAGCCATAAGCTTCGATTAACCCGATATTTGCACTGGCAAACACTTGCAAAATTTTAGGTGGCAATGGTGCGGCACCACTCACTATCCTCTTCACTTCTCCTCCCATTGCAGCTCTCCATTTAGAAAATACCAGCTTGTCGGCAATAGCCCATTTGATTTTATCCAAGCCTTTAGGTTTTTTATCAAAATCAAATTCATTGGTCAGCTTCAACGCCCAAAAGAAGATGGATCTTAAAGGAGCACTTAACTCTTCGCCACGTGCATATATTTTTTCGTATACTTTTTCAAGTAGTCTGGGAACTGTAGTGAAAAAATGCGGTCTTACCGCTCTTAAATCACCTTCTTCTCCTCCCAAGTTCTTAGTGTCAGTATAATAGATATTAACGCCCTGATAGATAGAAAAATAATTAGCCGTGCGTTCAAAGATGTGACACATTGGTAAGAAACTAAGCGAACGCCATCCTACTTCTAAAGGTACACCATCTGATGCATCCAGTGCATTGATAGATATATTGCGATGCGACAACATTACCCCTTTTGGCAAGCCCGTTGTCCCCGAGGTGTAAATAATGGTCGCCAGTTGATCCGGTTCTATCTGACCCTTCAACTCTTCCACCTTTTCTTGGCCTTCATCGCTCCAGATGTCCTCCCAGAAAGGACGACCTTCTACCTGATCAAAAGTGTAAATCTCCTTTAAGCTTGGTGTATCAGCTTGTGTAGCTTTTACTTTATCGTATAAATCTCCACTGCCTACAAAAGCTAAGCTTACTCCCGCATCATTGAAAATATAAGTGTATTCTTTACTACTTATAGTAGGATAAACCGGAACATTGATGGCTCCAATTTGCTGGATACCCAAATCCAAAAAGACCCACTCTGGTCTGTTTTTGTAAACTGCTACCGCGATTTTATCCCCCGGCTTGACGCCTAACTTCAATAAACCCCTACTGACCTTATTCCCAATTTCCATTGCTTCATCAGTAGAATAGGAATGCCAAACGCCGTTGCGCTGGAAGCTAAATGCCTTTTCCTGCGGATAATGATCTTTCTGATACTGGATAAAATCAAAAAGTAGTGCTGGTTTTGTCATATTTGGTTGAAATAAAGAAGTTGTCTAAAGTGATAGAGCTAAAAAGTTCATGAAAATAATAAATGCGTCTCCCATTAACAAATATTTGATGGATTTGGCGGATCATCAGACCTATTTATTACGAGTGTTTTGCAATCCACTTAACAGAACTGAATTAAACTGTTAAACTTGCCATTTCAGACTTTTTCTCATCGTAATTTCAACCTACTCGTGCTATCTTTCAGCATCCCAAATTACGATCTCTCATGAAACTAATACTCAGTCTTAGTCTCTTTTTTTTATCCATAACCTTAAGTTCATTATTGGCACAAACTCATCACGAATATTGTGCCCAGCATCACGTGCATCAAAAATGGCTCCGAAGAGATATAAAGTATAAAAAGAAGCACAATGAAATGGAAGCCATTCTTTTGCAAGCTAGCCAAAACAAACAACTCAGTAAATCACAATCGGTCATTACTCTTCCTGTTGTATTTCATATTATCCATGATAATGGAGTAGAAAATATCCCTGCCGAACGCATAGACCAAGAGTTGGAAAATCTCAATGCTGCCTTTGCCAATACTGGCTATTACAACCCCGCTACTGGCGTAGATGTAGAAGTGCAATTTTGTTTGGCTAGTCGCACTCCTGAAGGAATGCCTTTTGATGGTATTAATCGCGTACAATCTCCTTTAACTGAATTTAATTACAACACACAAGAAGTAGCAGTTAAAACCTTGAGTCGTTTTGATGCTTTGCAATACATCAATATCTGGGTCGTCCGAGAAGTTTGTAGCAACAATGGTTGCAATGCTGTTGCTGGCTATGCTTATTTACCTGGAGCACATGGTCGCACTATAGATGGGATAGTCTTAGAGGCAGAATTTGTAGGTCTGACAGAAGCACGATCCACCGTTTTAATACATGAAATGGGCCATTATCTTGGCTTGTATCATACTTTCGAAAGAGGCTGTGGCAACAATGATTGTCAATCCAGTGGAGATAGAGTATGTGATACCCCTCCAGATAATACGGTTGCTAATGTTCCTTGTTCTGATCCTTCTAATTCCTGTAATACCGATGCAGATGATACATCGATTAATAATCCATTCAGGCCTGTTGCCGAAGGTGGATTAGGAGATCAACCAGACCAAATTCAAAACTATATGGATTATTCTCGTCAGGCTTGTTATGATCGATTTACCCAAGGCCAAAAAGAACGAATGATTAATGTGATTAATAATATTCGTTCCAGCCTATTGAGTTCTCCAGCCTGTTTGCCACCTTGTGACAATCCTGTCGCCGCAGAGTTTACTGTTCCTAACAACTCTATTTCAGTTGGAGAACCTCTAATTTTTACCAATAACAGTCAAAATGCCAATAGGTTTGAATGGTACGTCAATGAGAACTTGGTTAGTACCGTACGAGATTTAAACTATACTTTTACTGATGGTGGTAATTTTACAGTCAGATTATTGGCTTATTCTGCTGATCAAGACTGTATTGTAAAATCCTTTGAAACGATTGTCAAAGTCAATTGTGTGCTAGAAGCAAACATAGATTTGACTACTCCCATATTTAACATTGGAGATTCCATAGTTATTAGTACCTCTACCGGAAAATCCACTAACATTAATTGGCAAATCAATAATTTAGCTGTTTCTACTGATAGTAGTTTTACTTTTATTGGGAGTGAAGCGGGAATCTACCAGGTCTGTCTTGAACTTACTGAGGGCAATTGTCAAAGTCAAACTTGTACCTTCATAAGTGTTGTCGATCCTTTAGAAGAGGCTACCTGTGGACAATCTCTTTTCTATGAACTATTGCATAGTGGAATACTGAATATACTGTCAATGATTCCTGCCTCTGATGATGCTTTTTATGTAGGTGGTATTTTAGAAGATGAAAGTGCAGATCCTGCTTTTTTAATGAAGTTTTCAAACGCGGGCAATTTACTTTGGCAAGTCAGGATCAGTACAGGCCTAAATAATGTAGAATTCAATCATATGGTGGAGGATGGAGATTTTTTGGTAGGCATTCTCTCAAGCTCTGTGGATGGTAGTCACATTTTCAAATTGAATACCAACACGCAAGATTTGGTCTGGATGAAGTGGGTAGCAGAGCGTAGTTTCTACACTAGTCGAGTTTTTTTAAACGATGGCAACTACGTAGTTCTTGGCGAATACCAATCTTTATTTGATTTAAATGATCCTATTACAAGTAATTATCTAATTGTAGATAGTGATAATGGTGATCTTATTTCAAGTACTGCCTATGGTTTTGGCAATCTTAGCAATAGTGTTGACGCTGTTCAAATTGAATCTAATATTTATGCAGTAGGTTATTCCAGACTTGCTGATGGTGCTAGATTAGGAATGACTAGTTATGCCGAAAACGGAACCATTAATTGGAGTAAAACATATATAGAGAACTCCAGTCAAAACAATGGTTTGTTTATCCAAAATATGGATAAAGACGATAATGCATTAATACTAACAGGTGGAGCTTCAAGTTTCAACCGAATAAACTTTGTTATTAAAACTAACTTAGAAGGGGAAATCATCTGGGCAAAAGAATTAAATCTACCTGAGTTCAGCTCATATGGACTGACCGCAGTATATACGACAGAAGATGCCTATTGGGTCACTGGGACTGCTGCAACATTGTCTTCCCGCATAGGTGCATTTTGCTTTATCAAATTGGATAAGGACGGAAATATTTTGTCGGCCAATTATATTCCAAGTGTGAATTTGAACCGACGTATTATTGGCATCAATCCATTCTTCAATACGCCTAAAGGGTTTTACCAAGACAGGAGTATCACTAGTATATTAAATCCAACATTAACCACAACCCCTTCTTTTATAAGGTTTGTGGACAATCAAGATAATTGTTTTCCATTATGGGAGACCACTGCGGTCGCTAATGACTTAACTGGAATTGTTGCTGATGATTTTTCTCCAACTCCTGTCAATAAAGTAATTAATGTAGCCAATGCTGTTAGCCCATTAGTAGAAAATGGCCAGCTTGTCATAAATAACACATGTAATTGTTCTTTGACAGAAATTTGTGATGATGGAATCGATAATGACCTTGATAATATAGTAGACTGCTTGGATACAGACTGTAATTGTGAATCTGATTGTGGAGAAGAATTTGTTCTAACATCGGCTCAAAATGACCATCCAGAAGGTATTTATGCTGTTGGACAAGGCGTCGATAAAAAATTTCTCACCCTCGGGTTCCGCGATCAGACCTATATTTTATCAAAAGTAGATCAGACCGGAAATGCTTTGTGGGTTAAAAATCTTGACTTTGATTCCAATCTTGGTTTTGACGATTTCCGTGCCAATGAAATATTCTTAAATGATGATGGATTTATATACCTTATCTTGAATGGGAGTAATCTTCTGAAGTATGATACTACCGCACATCAAGTTTTATGGGCCAAACAATTCTTTGTTACGGGTAGCTTTCTATCTACTCAATTACTAAACATAGAAGAAGATCCTACTACTAATAGGTTATTTGCTTATTTGAGCTTTACTCAGATCGATGCAGAAGCTGTTGTTGAAATAGATAAATCAGATGGCTCCGTTCTCTGGGAAACAGTACTCTCACCAAGCGATTTTACTACCATTCGTGGAGGCGGATTTGTCCAAAGTGATTTTACTGCTTACAATGGGCAGATTGCAATAATCAATTATCGGTCCCAAGATATTGGTAGTGTAATTTTTCTTGATGATGATGGACAGTTTGGTTCATCCTTCAATACTCTTACCAATGGTGGTTTTAGTGGAGACTTTCGTTTCCGCTCTGCCCAATTATTAGAAAACTCACTTCTTATTGCCTTTGAAGCCAGAGAAAATGGAACTACAAAAGCTATTCCAGCCTTGATGGAGGTCAGCAGACTTGGTACTGTTAGATGGGTCAAAGAATACAATTTCTCTGGCTTTGATGCATCTACTTTCGAATATGACTTTCAAGTTATTGATGATGGTTACCTCATTTTAGGAAGTGTCGGCAATAACAATAGTGTAAAGAACTCTTTACTATTTAAAGTAGATAAAGACGGAAATGGACAATGGGCAAGCTCCTTGGGAAATAGAGATAATTATATACTCCATAATTCAAGAACAGGTCAAAAGGTTGTAATAGATAGTAGTGGTGTGTTCCTTGCTAGTTCTATCATTCAAAATGGCAACTTGAATCGTCAATCTCTCTTCATAAAAATGGATGAACAAGGTCAACTACCATCTAACACCTGTTCTTTCCAAAGAAACTTAGAATGGACGCAAAAGAATGGACCTAGATACAGGTTCATCGATATAGAATTTTCTGAATCTCAAACCCCTGTTGAGCGTGATGAGCTTACTGTCACTGTTTCGGATGCTCCTCCTAGTGCTACCAGCTTCTTATGTGCACCTCAAGAGTGTTGCCAAATTGATCTAGGAATTAACATCGATACTGCTTTCTGCAATGTAGATAGTCTTACTATTTCCTTATATATTAAAAACGAATCAGATTCTACTTTTAATGG
>JBCBCD010000045.1:0-15891 GCA_038530915.1 Bacteroidota bacterium | reverse complement strand
GCAATGGATTTGCCATCACGCAGCAGTTCTAATAAAAAGTAGACTTCCTGAGTACGTAGTATAGATGTGTATTTAGAATTGCTATCCGTACGATCAATAGCTGGATATTTGCGAGCATCTGAAAGAGCCCTTGAAAGCCCCCAAAAAGCGCCTGTACTCAATAAAGTTGCTTGTGTTACAGGTTCATCGAAGTTCCCTCCTGCAGGCGACACCGTCCCAACAATAGTAAGTGATCCTTTTTTACCATCTGGTAATATTTCAATGCCTGCTCTATCGTAAAAGGCAGAAATTAAGGTAGAAATATACATTGGAAATGCCTCCGGTCCTGGAATCTCCTCTTTGCGACCGGACGTTTCCCTTAGTGCTTGCGCCCATCGCGATGTCGAATCTGCAAGAATTAATACATCCAATCCTTGTTTGCGATAATACTCCCCAACGGTTACCGCCAGATACACAGAAGCCTCACGTGCAGCGACCGGCATAGAAGAAGTGTTACCCACAATATAAGTTCGATCCATTAATGACTTGCCTGTACGTGGATCTTTAAGTTGTGGAAAATCCTTAAACACTTCTACAGCTTCTCCAGCCCGTTCTCCACAAGCAGCTATGATCACGATATCAGCTTGAGAATGCCTGGCCAGACTATGCTGTAGTACTGTTTTTCCTGCACCAAATGGTCCGGGATTACAAGCCGTACCTCCATAGGCTATCGGAAATAATGAATCGAGTATTCTGATACCGGTTGGCATGGTTTTGGTCGGAACTGATCGTTCAGAAAAAGGCATCGCTTTTTTAACCGGCCAATAAAATGACATTTGCAAATCAATAGCCTTACCCTCTGTGTCTAATAAGGTAGCAATATTTTGATCAATGGTATAGTCCCCTTCGTCAGCTATATGTTCAAGCCGATATTTGCCAGTCATAGAAAAAGGAACAAAAATATTATGCTCAAATATTTTTTCATTTACTTCACCAAGAATAAAGCCGCCTGATACCTCCATTCCAACTTTTGCAGTTGGTTTAAAATGCCATTGCTTAGTATTATTAAGAGGAGGGACTTCCAGTCCTCTCTCCAAGAACCATTCTTTTTCTGCCAGATCATAAAGAGGGTTTTGCAGTCCATCTGTAACCGAGCCTAGGATTCCCGGGCCCAACTTAACGGCTAAAGGGAAACCGGTAAAGCTTACCTGATCTCCTACTTTCATCCAGGAAGTATCTTCAAAAACTTGTAGGTAAACGATTTTGCCGGAGTTGACATCAATAACTTCTGACTTTAGTCGTTTACCATCTTCAATAAGCACGTAGGCAACTTCACCATTCATTACAGCCCCTTTTAAGACTTCTACTCCCACTAATGACTCATTGACACTAATCACTTTGCCGCTTGTTTTTTCCATTTAATCATTATTCATTTAACTAGCACGTAAATTGCGAACATCTTCCTCTATTCTAGCCTGCCACATGGTATTCATAACTTCAATACCACTGTCTCTATAGATCTTGGCTTTATCCGGGAGGTTAATCTTATTATATATCTTGGCAATGCCGAAATAAGCAGGCAAGTACATATTGTTAATATTTAGACATGCTTTTAGGTGTGCTATGGCTTCTTCAAAAAAGCCATCTTCCATTAATTGCATGGCTGATTGGTAGTATTTTGTTGTAGTCTGAATATCTTTTGGTAATTCAAGTGTAATAACATTTTCCGATTTTAATGTCATAAAAGAACAAGGCACCTCTCTAATTACTTTTTCAGTAATATTTCCCATTATTAGTCGATTTAATCCACTTTTGCCTACCGTTCCCATTACTAATAAATCAACCATTTTCTCAGAAATTGTATTGAGTATTTCTTCTGCAGGTTTTCCTTTTCTAATCTCTTTAGTACACTTTAAACCCGATAAGTTGAAGCCATCCAAAAATTTTTGAAACGATACTTTGTGATTGGAATATTTCTTTTCTTGATCTTGATTCTTTTCTAAAATTGATTTAAGCCAATTCGTTTCATTCATTTCACATACAGTCAGAATAATAAGTTCTGCTTTAAACCTGTGAGCAAGTGTTATGGCATTTTTTAGAGCTCTCTTAGATGCATCAGAAAAGTCAACCGGACATATGATATTTTGTACATTTAATAGAAGATCTTTTTTTAATACCAATACTGGAATTTCACTCTTTTGAATAATCCGTGTAGCGGTTGTTCCTAATTGAAACTTTTCGATATTGTGAGCTGAACCAGAACCACACATAATCAGATTAGCGTTTGTTCGCAATGCAGCCCTTACAATAGCTTCATGTGGAGATCCAAATTCTAACATTGGTTCACTAACTTCTACTCCTTCACTTCTTATTTTTTCAGTTATTTGTTTTAACCTGGTTTTAGTCGCATCTTTTAGGAATAGCTTTGCTTTTACATCTTTAATATGCTCAGGTAGCACATGAATGGGTAAGATTTTTGATTGAAACACTTTAGCAATCTCTATGGCAGAATCCTCTACCTTACCTGAATATTCACTAAAATCTAATGCCAGCAAAATTCTTTTTAAAAGTTTCATTGTTTCATACTTTTACACAAAAGACTTAAATTGATAAGGCTACCTGATCCTAGGAACATTGCGTATTAAGGGCTCAACTGCTAAAGAAATCTATCTACATTTAAATTTGAAATAAATCAAACCTTGTTACCCATACACGAACACAGAATAGACACCAATTAAATCCAGCCAGGGATAATCACTTTGTATACTTTCAATCTATTCAACAATTCTTTAGAAAATCTTTAGACAACTAACTCTCAACGTCCTTAAGTTTTTCTAAAGATTTAGCTAAGATTTTTGAGAAGAGACAACATTCCAAAAGTCAATTATCTTAAAAGATAGCTAACATGAATAAAATCCTCGTACCTGTTGATTTTTCAGCTACTTCACTGAATGCATTACTATATACAATTCACCTATTTAAGGAAGTATCCACAGAAATAGTCGTTTTGCACACTTATGGAGCCCATTCAACCGCTTTCCATATGAAATCAATGGATAACATACTTGAGGGAGACGCACAAAGGGAGATGGATGATTTTTTAAATAAAGTGCCAAAACTGAAGCGAGATACTATTTTAACTCCAAAGCTGGTAAAGAGTGGTGCGGTTGCTACCATTACTTCTATGGGTGATACTGGCGAATACGATTTAATTATCATGGGGACCACAGGCGCTAGTGGCTTGAAAAAGGTTTTCATTGGTAGTGTAGCGGGTGGAGTGATGTCTACCACTAAAGCTCCGGTAATTGTAGTACCATCAGGATATCAATTCAGTAAGTTGGATACCATCCTTTTTGCCGTCAGTGAAGTTCCTTATTCTGATGATTCCATTGTTGAGCCACTTAGAATGCTTGCCCAATTACATCAGGCAAAAATAAATATGCTGCATATTACTAATAATGAAATAGCTAATATAGACGAACAAATTAATCCATTAAGAGATATGAGTCCTTCTGTAAACTATTTGTTTGGAGCAGATGATATCAATCAAAGTTTAAAGGATTATCTGGCCGAGCATGACAATGACCTGCTATGTTTAATACGTAGTAAAAAGGCGTTTTTGAGTCAACTATTTGATGCTAGTGTTACAATGGAGCAAACATTCAGTTGTCCGGTTCCTTTGTTGATACTTCAGAACTAATTATTATTCACTCTCAGTTCCCTTCTGTAATGAAGTTATTTTGGAGAAAGCTCGTTGTTGCACTTACCGGTTTATTTTTATGCCTTTTCCTGATAGTCCATCTATCAGCCAACTGCCTTTTACTCTTACCTGAGGCATTGTCAAGAGAGTTATACAATGGATACTCTACTTTTCTTAGGGAAAGTTTATTGATTAAAATTATAGCGTATGCTTTGTATTTATCAATTGCACTTCATGTTGTTTACGCCTTTGTGGTTACGATTTACAACAGAAAAACCAAACCAGTAAAGTATGCACTTAATAACTACAAGGAAAATAGTAGTTGGGCTTCACAAAATATGGCTTGGTTAGGAATTCTAATTTTACTTTTCATTATCGTTCATTTGGTGAATTTCTGGGCCCGGGTAAAATTAGGGCTGGGAGAAAAAGTAAGCTTAGATAAACAAGGGAACCTTGATCTATATGAAGTGACTTATAGTCTTTTTAAAAATATATACTATGTCATTTTCTATGTTGTCTTAATGATTCCTTTAGGTTTTCATCTGTACCATGGCCTACAAAGCAGTATTAAAAGCTTAGGTTTTTACCATAGTAAAGGACTAAATATACTCCCTGGTGTTTCTCTGATTTATGCATTAATTATTTCAATCGGATTCGGCATTATTCCCTTGATTGTCTATTTCAAATAAGTGACTCATGATATTGGACTCAAAGATTCCTCCCGGCCAACTCAATGAAAAATGGCGCAACTATCAGGCAAATTCTACCTTAATCAACCCGACCAATAAAGCACAACTAAAGATTATTGTCGTTGGATCCGGTTTAGCTGGTGCAGGTGCTGCTGCTACCCTGGCTGAGTTGGGATATGACGTCAGTTGTTTTTGTTTTCAGGATAGTCCTCGTCGAGCCCACTCAACAGCTGCACAAGGAGGCATCAATGCAGCCAAAAATTATCAACATGATGGAGACAGTATATGGAGAATGTTTTATGACACAATAAAAGGAGGTGATTTTAGGTCCAGAGAGGCCAATGTATATCGCTTAGCAGAAATATCAGGCCCATTAATTGATCATTTCACACAGCAAGGTGTACCATTTGCTCGGGAATATGGTGGTGTACTTGTAAACCGGAGTTTTGGAGGTGTACAAGTACAACGAACATTCTATGCAAGAGGTCAGACTGGTCAGCAACTCCTTCTTGCGGCCTATTCACAATTGTCTAAAATGATACGTGCTAAAAAGGTCAAGATGTATGCTCGTCATGAAATGCAAGACTTGGTGCTAATAGACGGTAAAGCCAAAGGCATTATTGTAAGAGATTTAGTAAGCGGTCAACTCAGTCGATTTTCAGCTCATGCAGTGGTATTGGCTACAGGTGGATATTCAAGAGTCTATAGACTTTCTACTATGGCCATAGGAAGCAACAGCAGTGCGATTTGGAAGGCGCACAAACGGGGAGCCTTTTTTGCAGCCCCCAGCTTCATACAAATTCATCCAACTGCACTGCCACAGACGAGTGACGCCCAATCTAAACTTACTTTGATGTCAGAGTCCCTCAGAAATGATGGCCGTATTTGGGTTCCTAAAAAACGTGGTGATGGTAGAAGAGCCAATAATATTCCTGAAAATGAAAGGGATTATTATTTAGAACGCAGGTACCCGAGCTTTGGTAATTTGGCACCAAGAGATATTGCTTCAAGAGCAGCCAAAGAAAGAATAGATGCCGGACATGGTGTAGGTCGTTTAAAAAATGCTGTTTACCTGGATTTCAAACATGCCATTGATCGATTGGGCTTGAAAACCATAGAGGACAGATATGGCAATTTATTTTCCATGTACAAGAAAATAACCGGTATTGATGCCTATAAAGAACCCATGCAAATTTCTCCGGCTGCTCACTTTTCAATGGGTGGTCTTTGGGTAGATTATGAATTAATGACAACAATTCCGGGGCTTTATGCTATCGGCGAATGTAATTTTTCTGATCATGGTGCCAATCGTTTAGGGGCAAATTCTTTATTACAGGCCAGTATAGATGGTTATTTCATTTTGCCCAACACCATTAATAGTTATTTGGTGAGAGAATTACGTAAAGAACCGATCACCACAGATCATAAGGCCTTTGCTAAAGTAGAACAGGAAGTTGAGGAACATATTAAACGGATTATATCTATTGAGGGGACAAAAACAGTGGATCATTTTCACCGTAGTTTGGGTAAAATCATGTGGCAAGAGTGTGCAATGAGTCGGAATAGATTAGGTTTAGAAAGGGCCATACAACAAATCAAGGAGCTAGAAACAGCTTTTTGGAAGGATGTGAAAGTTACAGGTAAAATCAATGAGTTCAATCCTGAGCTTGATAAAGCATTGCGACTCCTTGACTTTATTGAGCTAGGTCTATTAATGTGTACAGATGCGCTAGCACGAGAAGAGTCCTGTGGTGCTCATTTTAGAGAAGAATACCAAACTCAAGAAGGCGAAGCACTTAGAAATGACGAAGAATTTGGTTTTGTATCCGTATGGGAATACAACAGTGGAAACTTCAAATTACACAAAGAGGCTTTAAACTTTGAATACATCAAACCAACTGTAAGAAGTTACAAATAGAACCAGTATGAAAATAAATTTTAAAATTTGGCGGCAAGAAGGCCCAAATACGAAAGGTGGGTTCAAAACTTATGAAGTAGATGGATTGACGGAGGATATGTCCTTTCTAGAGGCCTTAGATCATTTAAATGAATTGCTGGTTCTAAAAGGCGAAAAAGTAATTGCTTACGAATACGATTGTAGGGAAGGGATCTGTGGGCAATGTGGATTATTCATCAATGGTCGTGCTCATGGGCCACATGCCAATATTACTACTTGCCAATTACATTTACGGAGCTTTGAAGATAATGCAGCAATAGTTGTTGAGCCTTGGCGAGCCAAAGCATTTCCAATTTTAAAAGACTTAGTCGTTGATAGAAGTGCCTTCGATAGAATTATTATACAAGGTGCTTATATAAGTGCTAAAACCGGAACAGCTCCTGAAGCTAATGCCATTTTAATTGGAAAAGACATTGCAGATAGATCTATGGATGCGGCAGCATGTATAGGATGTGGAGCATGTGTTGCAAGTTGTAAGAATTCATCTGCTGCACTTTTTACTTCAGCCAAAATCAATCACCTAAATGCGTTGCCACAGGGAAAGCCTGAAGCTAATCAAAGAGTTTTGGATATGGTCAAGCAGATGCAGAGAGAGAGATTTGGCCATTGTTCATTCACAGGAGCTTGTGAAATTGAATGTCCACAAGAAATATCGATTACAAATATTGCAGAAATGAATTTCAGAATGCTTAAAGCAAGTCTATTCAAATAACTTACTAATCATTCATCACCTATCACCCATAAATCAACCACCACTAACAGGGGGAATGATTACGATTTCATCAGAAGGAGCAATACTTAATTCGTCAGTTGCATAGTTTTCATTGACTGCTATAGCGAAGGAGGCGAGTGCTTCAAAAGCAGGATATTTCTCTACTAACGTCTTTTTTAAAGTCAAGACAGAAGGATTTTCATCCTTGATGTAAAGTTTTATTTTTTCTCCACCTATTATATCTTTTGCTATACCAAACGCTAATAAATTGACTTCCATCAGAATACAGTTTATGAATAATGTATTTGGGCTTCAAAAAGCCTTCTTCTGAATGTGAAAAGAAACAATTTTTCCCAAGTGTTAATAATTTTAACTTTTTCTTAAGACTTTTTTTTACTACATTTGTATTGAACATATGCGAATAGATAATTAGTAATTCTCACAACTCATCTTTCACCTGTAAAAGGGTTATACCAATATAACTTTGGTATAAGTAAGTATCATCCAATACTTATTCTTTTTTTCACTTAAGATTTTTTTTACCATTTAGCGTTACTTTTTAGCCATTGGCTAAGTCATAAGTATCAGTTGCTATAAAATCATTGACATAAAATACAAAAAGGCATAGCTTTGCCCTCTGTATAATCAAATGAGCTAATAAGCGATGGTTGAAACAAAAGTGAAAAAACTTACAGGTGTCTGTTTAACAGGGGGTTGTAAGATAAAGACCCGTGACAAGGATTTATCCTCATACGGCATTTTAAATAAAATCTCATATAGAATGAACATCCCATGGACATTAATAGTCTTAGTGGTTACTGTAAGTACTGCTATGGCTAAACCAAACACACAAACAACGTACTACAGAACAACAGCGAACATCAGTGACATTACCCTACTAGAGACCGCATCAGAAGCTGGTATTCAGGAGCGTCTTGCTCAGATTGACATTCCTTTCCAGTTTACTTACACAGACTTGATTACTAAGCAGATTAGACAATACGTTACAACGGGAAAAAGAGATGCTGAAATTATACTTGGACGCTTAGACATTTACTTCCCGATTGTAGAGCACTACTTGAAAGCATACAACTTACCAGATGAATTGAAGTATTTACCGATGATCGAATCTGGTTACCGTTTGAGCGTTAAGTCTCATGTTGGTGCAAGTGGTATGTGGCAAATGATGCAAACGACTGCTAAGTATTACGATCTTACCGTTTCCACTTACGAAGACGAAAGAAGTGATCCTTATGCTTCTACTGAAGCTGCTGTAAGAATGTTGTCAGACATGTACCGTCAATTTGGTGACTGGTCATTGGTTTTGGCAGCTTACAATAGTGGCCCTGGTAGAGTACAAAGAGCAATCAGAACAGCTGGTTCTAAGGATTTTGATAAAGTGAAGCAATTCTTGCCTTCAGAAACACAAGCATACATTCCTAAGTTTGTAGCTGCAGCATACATTGCTAACTACTACACGAACCACAATTTGAACCCAAGAGTACCTAAATTTGACTTGAACAACACACGTACTTTGAAAGTATTTCAAGGTGTAAGCTTTAGTGAGCTTACTAAAGTGTCAGGCGTTAGCTCAGCAGAACTTGCTGTTTTGAACCCTGCATACTTAAGAGGTTATGTTCCTGCAAACAATGTTAGTGGTAATTATCTATTGCTTCCTGCGCAGTCAGTTGATGCAATCAGAACTTACCTGTCTACAAAAGGAACAGCTATTAAAGCTCCGGCACCTTCAGATAAATTGAAAATGACATATACAGTAGTTGGTGGAGATTCATTAGTAGCACTTGCAAAAAGATTCAAGTGTTCTCTAGAAGAAATCATGGTTTGGAACAACTTAAAAGATACAGACATCGTACCTAACCAGGAATTGCTTCTTTATCTCTCTAAAGCAGCTGCTTTCAACAGAGCATAATTGATGTTTTAATATTCGAGGCCACGGCTTCTACCCTATATAAATGGCCTCAAACTATTGGATTCTTATAGTAGCCTTCCTAAGCATGTATCTGCTCAGGAAGGCTTTTTAAGTTGTGCGTATCACATTGCATCAATAAAGTAATGGAGTGTAGGTAAACAAGAGGAGTGAGCTCACATTGCGTACCTATCGGCACGATTTAGTACTTAGCTTCATTTCTTGTTATTGACATTAAACTCCTAACGGGGTTTGATTAGAAGTATTTGGGATTTAACTCATCTTTTTCAAATACTTCACCGGTACTTCTTCAGTCAGCCAAACTTCATTTTTTGAAAGGAAAAAACGATATCCATCTTTATTCATAGTCAACGCATCTATCTCAAAAACGACAGGCTTGCCATGTCTTTGTCCTACCTGAATAGCCAATTCTATATTCGCACTTAGATGAACATGGTTCCGGTTTCTTTTAAGTAGTCCTTGTTTTTCAATACTTGCAATATTTTTCACCGCTGTACCGTGGTAGAGTATACTTGGTGGAGTTTTTTGTTGTAAACCTAAATCTACTTCTATAGAATGCCCTTGACTGGCTCTGATCAATGTCTTATCATCATTAAATGTGAAACGCTTTTTATCGTTGTTGTCCACAATAAACTCCAATTGCTCAAGAGTTAATTGCTCACCTTTGGCATTTACCTTCTGGATCAATTCTTCAACTTTTGCCCAACCACCGTCGTCTAGTTTTATTTCAACCACTTCGGGTCTATGTCGGAGAATAAGGCTAAGAAATTTGCTTATCCTCTTGTTTATTTTGTCTGCCATGATTTATATACATTCCCAGTGAAGGCTTAATTTAGACTTCTTTTTTCTTCGCCATCAATGAAAAAGTCATCGGAACCTTCTGCTCCAATCCTTTTAATTGATAACCTTCGAGAGTCTCAGTAACCTCTGTGTAAAAACAATTGTAAGGTGAGAAATCATATTCTTTGTAGTGGATAATCTCTAGTTGCTGTTCTAATAGACCTTCAAAAACATCGCCTATAGAATGTGCCCAACTATAAGATTCATTTTTTATTGGTGCGGAAATATCTGCATAAGTGCCTTCTGTCACTTCATAAAAGGGTTCGATATTAAAATATGGATACAGCAACTTTTCATTTTTATCATCAAAATTCCAAATGATGGGATGAAATTCAACAAAGAAGAAAGTTCCACCTGGCTTGAGGAAATGATTTATAATTCTTCCCCATGTTTTGAGCTCAGGAAGCCAACCAATTACTCCGTAGGAGGTAAAAACCATATCGAACTGTTCATCCAGCACTTCATCCAACTTAAAAACATCGGAACAGATAAAACGAGCTGATACATCAAGCTCTTCGGAGAGCTTTTGGGCTGTTTTTATTGCTTCATCGGATAGATCAATACCAGTTACTTCTGCTCCCATTCGGGCGAGCGATATCGTATCCTGACCAAAATGACATTGCAAATGGAGAATCTTCTTTCCACTTAAGTCTTGATCCAGCAAGCCCAATTCAATCGATTGCAAAGATGTTTGGCCAGCTTTAAAGCGGTTATTTTGGTAAAAATCTGATTCGATGTGTACAGGCGTTTTCGCGTTCCACAAGTTTCTATTGACTTCGAGATAATTCGGATGTCCCATGTTAATTGTTATTTTCTATCGATTTCGATGGAATTGAAAGCATCAATGGAAGCCGTACTTTTCAACCTTCTACTTGCCATGAAAATCACTGCTCCGGTCAATAAACTGAAAGCAATGGCAATTTTGTTCCCATCAGACAGAAAAAAACCAAGGGCAGCTACTCCTAACGCAATATATCGTCCCAACTTGGGAATTAAATTGCCTCCTGTAGCATATACATCATTGACGTGATAATCTGATGTAGCACCACAGTTGGTACATGTTCTTTCAAAAACTAAACCAATTTTATCTTCCAGTTCCGAACGAGTTAAAGCATTTTCTTTCAAAGTATTGACGGCATTACAATGAGGACACTCAAAATTTAATTTCATAATGGAACATTTTGTGAGTTGCAATTACTACTCTAATTTTAGCAAATATTATTGGTTTAGCAATGAAGTTTTAAACAACTTCAACAAAAAATTTTAAATGCATATAATACCGGCTATTGACATCATTGATGGCAAATGTGTAAGACTAACACAAGGAGACTACGAACAGAAAAAAATATACAATGAAGATCCTCTGGAAGTAGCTTACGAATTTGAAGCAGAAGGCATACAGCGATTGCATCTTGTGGACTTAGATGGTGCAAAAGCTAAAAGAATCATCAACTATAAAGTACTTGAAAGAATTGCCAGTAAAACAAAGTTGCATATTGATTTTGGTGGAGGTTTGAAATCCGATGAAGATTTAAAAATAGCCTTTGAAAGTGGAGCCCAGCAAATTACTGGTGGAACCATTGCAGTAAAACAAGCTGATAAATTCATGTCTTGGTTGGAAAGCTATGGTGATGAAAAAATCATTTTGGGAGCTGACTTTAAAAATGGAATGATTGCAATCAGTGGCTGGCAGGAAGAAAGCAGCTTAGAGCTCTTTGCTTTCCTTGAGGATTATTTCAAAAAAGGTATCAGATACACCATTTCTACTGACATATCAAAAGATGGTCTTTTACAAGGTAGTGCCATAGGAACCTATCAGTCCATAAGAGAAAAATTACCAGAGTTAAACCTCATAGCCAGTGGCGGGGTTACTACTGTCAGAGAATTAGAAGAACTTCAGGAGATTGGCTGCTATGGTGCAATAATAGGTAAAGCCATCTACGAAGGAAAACTCAATTTTAAAGACTTAAGAGCATTTCAAACGCAATAATATGCTGGCAAAAAGAATCATACCCTGTTTGGATATAAAAGACGGTAGAACGGTCAAAGGCATCAACTTTGTAAATCTTCGTGATGCAGGCGATCCGGTAGAACTAGGAGCAGCCTATAGCGAAAAAGGAGCAGATGAATTGGTATTTTTGGATATTACTGCTACTCATGAAAAACGCAAGACCCTTGCAGCTCTTGCTAAAAAAATAGCGGCTAATCTCAATATTCCATTTACCATAGGTGGTGGTATTCGATCAGTAGAAGATGTAGCAATTTTATTGGAATCAGGAGCAGATAAGATTTCCATCAATTCTGCTGCTGTTAGAAATCCGGCTTTGATAGAAGAGTTGGCTTTAAAGTTTGGAAGTCAGTTTGTTGTAGTAGCTGTGGATGCAAAGTTTATTGATGGAGAGTGGATCGTCTTCCTAAGTGGTGGTAGAGTACAAACGGAAGTTAAATTGCTTGATTGGGTAAAGGAAAGTCAAGAAAGAGGAGCGGGAGAAATTCTATTTACTTCAATGGATCATGATGGTACAAAAGCAGGTTTTGCCAACGATATCACAGCTCAAGTCTCAGAAATACTTTCTATTCCAGTTATTGCTTCAGGTGGAGCAGGTAATATGGAGCACTTTGTAGATGTATTTACTACAGGAAAAGCAGATGCTGGTTTGGCAGCTAGCATATTCCACTTTGGAGAGATTGAAATAGCCGACTTGAAGCATTATTTGGATGATAAAGGGATTCCAATGAGACTTTAGTCATTGTTCATCTTTCATTGGTTATGAAATAGAAATAAAATAGATAGTTTGAAGCAGATTGAGTCCATTATTTTTGGGATTGTAGCCTTTGTTTTTGGGATGATTTATGTGTTTATCATTCCACCTTTTCAGGCTCCTGATGAGGCTCATCATTTTTATAGGGCTTATCATATTTCTACAGGACACTTGATGGGTGAGCAGACGGATAATCAAAGGTTGGGTGGAGAGATTCCTCTGAGTCTACATCAATTTGCAATGCAGTTTCGGCCGTTGAGGTATCATCCGGAAAGGAAGATTAGCAGAGATTCCATTAACAAGGCAGGGCAAATTGTATTAGAAGTGGAGAACGCTGCTTTTGTTGATTTTCCCAACGTAGGTTATTATGCGACTTTTGGTTATTTACCTCAATCAGTAGGAATTGGAGTTGCCAAACTGTTTAATACTCGCCCACTATATTTACTTTATACAGCCAGGATAATCAACCTTTTCAGTTGGATCATTCTTATGATTTGGGCCATTAGAATATTTCCTATTCATAAAAAAATAATCTTATACTTAGGTCTTTTACCTGCTTCCTTATTTTTCCATTCAGGCCTTAACCCAGATGCGATCACTCACGGACTATTTTTTGTTTTATTGGCTTATTTGTTAAAACTGATTTATAGTGAAGCTGCAATTTCATGGAAAGTAAGCTGGCTTTTCATCATTTCAGGAATTGTTACCATAAACAAAGTAGTATACACTCCTGTGATACTTTTAGCATTGCTTATTCCTAAAAGAAAATTTAGATCCTCGAAGGATTACTGGTTTATGATGGGAGGAATAGCGGCTTTTCATTTGATGTTGATCATCCTTTGGTATTTTGTAGCCAACCATTTATTTATTCCTTATGATGCCTACAATCCGGACTTTAGAGCAGACAAGCAACTCAATCCGGGAGTAGTTCCTCTGGAGCAATTAAAATTCATTATAACTCAGCCATTCAAATTTATCAAAATAGCTTATGTCTCTTATGAAGAAACGCTACCCTGGACCTTAAAGCATTATGTTGGCAAATTTGGTTGGGAAGGAAATTATCTACCTAAATGGGTAACAGATCTATTGTTGTATACATCTTTACTTATTGCCATACTTGATGTTAATACTCTAAAAACCAATAAACATCGTTTTGCCTATTTAGGCATTGGCTTATTGATGGTGATTGCCTTTAGCATTATTATTTATATGCAATGGAGTCCACCGGCTAATGATAGAATCCGATCTTTAAGTGGAAGGTATTTCATTCCAATATTTCCACTGATCTATTTTTCATTATTTAATCTGAAGCGAAACATTCCAACATCTATTCTCATTACTTTAATTATGATGCTAATAGTGTTATCTAATTCTTATGGGATAAATGCAGCACTTTGGCGGTATTATTATTAACATTGCTGGCAGAAAAAACGAATCAAACCAATGATAAATATATCAACAATAAACTTTGAAAAAGGAGAAGGATTAGTTCCTGCAATTATACAAGATGCATCGACACACAATGTATTGATGTTGGGCTATATGAATCAAGAATCATTGGAGAAAACACTCGAAGAAAAAGTAGTTACTTTTTACAGCAGAAGTAAAAATAGATTGTGGACAAAGGGAGAAACTTCGGGTAATTTCTTAAATTTAGTAGATGCAAAAATAGACTGCGATAAAGATACTCTGTTGTTAAGAGTGAATCCTATCGGACCAGTTTGTCATACCGGCAGTGATACCTGTTTCGATGAAGACAATAAAGAGAATAATTTCCTCTTTCATTTGCAATCAATCATTCAGGAACGAAAAGACAAACCTACAGAGGGTTCTTACACTAGCAAGTTGTTTTCAAGAGGTATTAATAAGGTAGCTCAAAAAGTAGGTGAAGAAGCTGTAGAATTGGTCATAGAAGCCAAGGATGATAATGAAGATCTCTTTTTGAATGAAGCTGCAGATTTGATGTACCACTATCTGGTTTTATTGGTCGCAAAAGGTTATAAATTACAAGATGTATTGGGTGTTTTAGAAAGTAGACATAAATAAATTCGCCATGTCAATATATACTGCATACTGCCCTTCTAGTTTTGGTTGCTTCGAAATCAAAGGAAGTGATAAAGGCATCACTTCTGTAAAGTTGGTGGATAAGAAACCATGTATACAGTTATCTGTCCCACGTCAACTAGAAGATGCAGTTCAACAATTGGCTGAATATTTTGATAGAAAAAGGCAGGTCTTCGATTTAGAACTCGATTGGGAAGGTGCGGCTTCGTTCAATCAACAAGTTTGGGAGCAATTACTTGAAATCCCATATGGCCATACGACGACTTATTCTGCTATTGCTGAGAAAATCAACAATCCGGCTGCAGTCAGAGCAGTAGGTTTGGCTAATAAATACAATCCGATTGCCATTATAGTACCCTGCCATCGAGTGATTGCAAAAAGCGGTGAGTTGCAAGGCTATTTTTATGGCCTCGATATGAAAAGACAATTATTAGAATTGGAAAACCCAATGAGTTTTGCCCGTCAAGGCTCTCTGTTTTAGCTATAATCTAATTTGCTTGCGTTTATTCAACCAATACACCGCACTCAAAATCAAAAAACTGAAAAATAACAGTATCAATGAATATTGATGTGCTGCCGCATAATTCAACTGTTCTACTTCATCATAGACAGCTATGGATGCCACTTTCGTCCTGCCGGGTATGTTTCCACCAATCATTAGTATGACACCAAATTCTCCTACCGTATGCGCAAAAGATAAAACGATGCCTGTAAGAATAGATGGATTGATATTGGGAAGCAAAACTTTGAAAAAAGTTTGAATTTTTGTTTTCCCTAAAACATAAGAAGCCTCTGTCAAATAGGAAGGTAAGCTTTCTAAACCTGCTTGTATAGGTTGCACCATAAAAGGTAAGCTGTAAATGATAGATCCCAAAACCAGGCCTTGAAAAGTAAAAACCAAGCTTACATCAAATTGATCCAACAACCAACTACCGATTGGCCCATCCTGTCCAAACAATAATAAGAGGTAAAAACCTAACACAGTAGGTGGCAAAATAAGTGGCAAACTGACGATGGCTTCCAGGAAAGCTTTTGATTTTGAACGCATTAAAAACAATCCATAGGCGATCGGGACTCCTATCAATAAAAGGCAAATGGTGGTCACAGAAGCCAATTTAGCAGTTAACAACAAGGTCTGCAGAAATTCATTATTCATTCTCCAGATATTTTATTTGTTTTTCAAAACTAATACATAGAATATTTTCAAATAAGAAATTCCGTTATTAAATTTGCAACGCCT
>JBCBCD010000044.1:0-15899 GCA_038530915.1 Bacteroidota bacterium | reverse complement strand
GTTGCTGAACGTGATCAAAATTTTCCTGTACTGGGTGAACATAGAACTCCGGTATAGTTTCAAACCATAAATAATCAATAGTGAAAAAAATATTGGTAATAGGTGCTTCTGGTCAGGTAGGTTCAGAATTAAAAAGATTGGCTGCCAATCACAATAACTTTGTCTTTCAATTCGAAACGAAGGATACGCTTGATATAAGTCAGCAAGATTCAATTGAACAATTCTTTTCCACTCAAAAGATTGACTTTTGTATCAATTGTGCCGCCTACACCGCTGTGGACAAAGCTGAATCTGAGCCAGAAATGGCAAAACGTATCAATATAGATGGTCCAAAATGGATAGCTGAAGCCTGTGCCGTTAAAAATATTCCGCTTATTCATTTTTCAAGTGATTACGTTTACCACAACTCAATAAATAGGCCACTCATTGAAAGTGATCCAACTACACCTCAGGGAATTTATGCGCAAACCAAGTTAGATGGTGATCAGGCAATAATGGACACTAATGCTAAAGCTATTATCCTTCGTACCTCCTGGGTTTATTCCTCTTACGGCAAAAACTTTGTTAAAACTATGATTCGACTGGGTAATGACAGAGACCAGCTTAATGTTGTTTTTGACCAAATCGGAAGTCCGACTTATGCCTTCGATTTAGCTAAAGCTAGCTTAGACCTAATTACACAGGCAAACAATAATTCCGATCAATTGAAAGAATGGAATGGAGTATATCATTATAGCAATGAAGGAGTTTGTAGTTGGTATGATTTTGCACTGGCCATCTTTGATATAAAAGCTATTGAATGCGATGTCAAACCTATAGAAAGTAAGGATTATCCTACTCCAGCAAGCAGACCCAATTATAGTGTCCTAAATAAAGAAAAGTTTAAATCTACTTTTCAACTGGAAATACCACATTGGAGAGAAAGTCTAAAGGCTTGCTTAAAAAAAATGGTGTAGCAAGTAGTATGTAGAGGGTTATTCCCACTGCACTATAAACACTTAAGCCTTCACCCAAATATTGACAATAGTTTTATTTAAATTTCAAGCTTATGATTGGAAACTTATTACTTTAGTCATATCCCTTTCAATTATAGGTCTTTGAACAGAAATTTAAAAAACAAAACCTCTGCTAAACATGTCTTGTTAATGTATGCTTTAAAATGGTATACTATGAGTTTTAAAACATTTATTGTTAGTTAGCATACAATAAGTTTGACTTTAAGTTTGTACTTTAGAATGGTATGTAACTATCTATCCATAAGTAATTGCTCTATGATTAAGAATTACATTGGTCTTTTCCTGTGTTTATTTGTTTTTTCCCTTCCCTCTGCATGGGCGACACACAATCGTGCAGGTGAGATATCTGTTGAACAAGTAGGAGACTGTAATACAAGTTTGACAATTAAAGCTACCATCGTTACTTACACCAAGGCGAGTAGTTTTAGAGCTGATCGTGACTCCCTGACAATAGAATGGGGAGATGGTACTTTTCAAACAGTGTACCGATCAAATGGCCCCTTGAATCAAGGAGAACTCTTAGAAAACGACACCAAGAAAAATATTTATATCGGCTTTCATACTTATCCGGCAAGGAGTACTTATCAAATATCCATGACAGACCCCAACCGTAATGGGGGAATTTTGAATGTAAACTATCCTAACTCGGAAGCCATCATGTTTCACATTCAAACGACCTATACCATTCCTAACCCACAGTTCCAGGGATGTAACAATACACCGGTCTTATTGCAGCCACCGATCGATTTTGGTTGTGTAGGTCAACCGTTTACGCACAATCCTAACGCATATGATACAGATGACGATAGTCTTTCTTATCATTTTATAGTTCCATTACAAGAAAGAGGTTTGGAAGTGGCCAATTATCAGTTTCCCAATATGATCAGTCCAAGCCCAGATAATAACTTGACAATAGATGAAATATCAGGTGATATCACCTGGGATGCACCTCAACGCGCAGGAGAATACAACATAGCCATCATTATTGTCGAATATCGACAAGGGATTCCCATCGATACCATCATACGAGATATGCAAATTCTGGTTGAGCAATGTAATAATATACCACCAACGGTGGATGCACCTTTTGATGAAATTTGTGTAGTAGCAGGGCAATTGTTAGAGTTTGATGTGGTAGCAGGAGCACCATTGGAAGAAACTGATCAAAAAGTGCGGATGACTGTATTGGGTGGGCCATTTGAAGTAGATAATAGTCCGGCTACAATTAGACCGACTTCTACCGAATATGTAGATGATCCCCTACGAAAGACTTTTAGTTGGCAAACCACTTGTGAGCATATATCCGATCAATATTATTCTGTTGTATTCAGAGCTGTTGATAATGGCTTCCAAAATGGCACAGGTTTGGCTACCTTAAAAACAGTACGAATAAAAGTAGTTGCTCCTCCTCCGGAAGATGTTACTGCTATTCCAGATAAAGGAGAGGTTACCGTAAGCTGGGAAAAACCTTATTTCTGTGAGGATATTTCGAACCAAAGATTCAGAGGCTTTACGGTTTGGCGTAGACAAGGCAGTAATAATTTCCCAATTGATACTTGTGAGACAGGTTTAGAAGGTAGAGGTTATGAAAAACTCACAATAGTTCCAATATTAGATGAAATAGATAACAGATTCTTCTATATAGATGCTGATGTAGATCAGGGAAGAACCTATTGTTACCGTATAGTCGCTAATTTTGCAAGAATTACTTCTGGTGGATTGTATACTTTCAATCCTATTGAAAGTCTGCCATCTGAAGAGGCTTGTGTGCAGTTGAATAGAGAGTTGCCTATAGTCACCAATGTAGATGTTCTTACAACCGATGCGAGTGATGGTGAGATTCAGGTTTGTTGGGTCAATCCGGTAGCTGCCAATGTAGACACCCTGTTTAATCCAGGACCTTACAGGTACGAAATCTTAAGAGCGGATGGTCAAACCACTAACGTAGACGAGTTCCAAACTCTTGTTGCCAATATTGAAGCAGATTATTTTGCAGACTTTACTGATAGTTGTTTTGTAGATTTTGGTTTGAATACCCAAACTCAGTCTTACAGCTATTTGATTAATTTCTATGTTACAGGTACTGACCTTTTGGGTAGTACTAATCCTGCTAGCTCTGTATTCCTAAATACAGGACCAACGGACCGTGCTGTCAACTTAAGTTGGCAGGCTGATGTCCCTTGGGATAATTATGAATTCATTGTCTTAAAACAGAATTCTTCAGGAGGCTTTGATACATTAGCTGTAACCAATACTCCTTCTTATACCGACATAGGACTTATAAATGGAGAAACATATTGCTATAAAGTAACAACAGTAGGTACATATGGTATTGAAGACATTCCTGATCCATTGTTCAACAGTTCTCAAATCAGTTGTACAGCTCCATTCGATAATGTAGCTCCTTGTCCTCCAACTTTGGAAGTTCAAAATATTTGTAGTGACGATTTTAACTGTAATGATGATACTCGTTTGATCAATACTTTGGTATGGCAAAACTGTATTGAAGCTGATGATGTGGGAGGTTACCGTATCTATTATGGTCCTCAAGAAGGAGCACCATTAACTGAATTAACTACTATTAGTAATCCAACTATACAGTCTTTCCAACATGAATTAAATGATAACCTAGCAGGTTGTTATTATGTAACAGCTATTGACTTAAGAGGTAACGAATCTGAGCCAAGTGATACGATCTGCGTTGACAACTGTCCGATATATACTCTACCAAATGCATTTACTCCTAATGGTGACGGTACCAATGATCTTTTTGTACCTCGAAGTGCCTGTTTCGTTGATGAGGTAGACTTCCAGGTCTTTAACCGCTGGGGACAATTGGTCTTTCAGACTTCTGATCCACAGTTGAACTGGGCTGGTCAAAATCTTAGTGGCCAGGAGTTGGCTGAAGGAACTTATTTCTATCTCTGTAAAGTCTTCGAACGCCGTATTAGTGGTACGATAGAACAAGAAGAACTTCTTAGAGGATATATTGAATTGGTCAGAGGTCAATAAGCGCATAGCGATAAATGCCACCTGGGTGGCATTTATCGCTATAAATTAAAATTCCATGTGGGAGCAAATATTTGAGAATGTGTCGGTGGTAGTTCTTAGTGCATTCAACTTGTACTACGGCTTCACATTGAGCATAACTTATGGCCACAATCCTTTCCAACAGTTTATTCTACTTAGTTTGGGTTCCGTACTTGGTGTAGCCGGTAGTTTGCTAATAGGGACCAAGCTGATAGAATTTTGGAAAAATCGTATTAAAAGAAAAAAAGAAAATAATCCCGATAAAAAAAGTAAGCCCAATTTCATCACCAGAATCTGGCAAAAATATGGAATATTAGGTGTAGCTTTTTGTACCGGATTCATTGGAACCATACCAACTGTAGTGGTAGCACTTTTCTCAGGAGTGCGTAGATTAAGCATTCTTTGGTACCTTGCCGGAGCCAAAATCTTATGGTCCATTTTTTTTGCTTATCTGGGGCACGCCGCTGTAACCAAAGTGATAGATTGGGTGTTTTCAGCATAAGAACAAAACGCAAACTATGTTTACTGGTATAATAGAACAACTAGGTAAGGTTACCAATATTGTAAAAGAAGGTAGCAATGTACATCTGAGTATCCATTCTCCTATTACTAAAGAGCTTAAAATTGATCAAAGTCTTTCACATAACGGAGTATGTCTGACTGTTGTAGACATTAAAGATGATGTACATACAGTCACAGCTATTGATGAAACGATGAAAAAGACCAACCTGGGGGATCTCCAAATCGGAGATGATGTCAACCTGGAAAGAGCTATGATTTCCAATGGGCGCCTGGATGGACACATCGTACAGGGGCATGTCGACCTGAAAGGACATTGTACTTCTGTAGAAGAAGTTGATGGCAGCTGGTACTATCAGTTCAAATACCCGGCCAATCCGGATTACTTATTGGTCAATAAAGGTTCTATTTGTGTGAATGGGGTAAGTTTGACTGTAGTAGATCCTACCGATGATACTTTTTCAGTAGCCATCATTCCTTACACGTATGAGTATACCACTTTTAAAGATATTGAAGTGGGTACTGCCGTGAATTTAGAGTTTGATATTTTGGGTAAATATATGGCGAGGTATATGAGGCCGTATTTGGAGAGGTTAGGGGTTTAGGATTTTATGAGAGTTATATCATTTTCTTTCTTAATGTTGTTTGTCTTTAGTTGCGATGCTCTACTTTGTGGAGAGCTTGATAAGGGTCAAAAAGCTATGGTAGAAAGTGCAGCGTCACAGTTTAGGGATTATTGTGATGTTGATGTTATACCTTGTGAAGGATATTACATTAATATAAAACTAAAGCAAGAAGAAGATCCTGAATTAACATCCAAGCTTCACGAAGTGCTATATAGTGTACAAGAAAAAACGGGCTGGCTTTCATTACATATTTTTGACAAGCATGGAAGCTTTTTGATCACACATAATTATAGTGGTAAAAGATCTACTGTAGCGCCGAACTGGTGAGTGATTAAATAATTCATTGGTGAAGTAATGAAAAGAAGTGATTCAATTGTAGCTCAGTTCTTTTATTTGGATAATTTGATTGAATTATCTAGCCCGGAGGCTATTTCTGAATGGTGAGCTCAGAGGATTATAATATCATCCGGCCTTATATTCTTTGAGTATAAACAAGAGATCCCATAGTAAGTAACATGAAAAGGAATTCTGAAAAAGACAATGAAGATAAAAATGAGAAACATTTTTGAATACCTATTTTACTCCATTTATCATGCATTGAATAGAAAGTTTTTCTTTTATGGATTTACAAAGAAAGAATATTATGCGGCTGGTTTCTTAGGTTTTCTCTTCTCATTGAATATAATTTCTTTGGTTCTTCTATTCAATAAAGAATTATTAAATGGAGAAAAAGGGAATTATATGGTTCTAATTGGTATAATAGTAACACTTATGTGTAGTGTATATTTTCCAAGAGAAAAAAAATTGGTCAGTTTAGAAAAGAAGTATAAGCATGAGTTTTCAAAACATAGGTTCAGGTCTATTCTTATCACAATCTTATATACTTTGCTGTCTTTCGTCTTTTTTGTAATGATTATTTGAAGGTTGACGACTATTACTTTTTTATGCAGAATAAATTCTGCACAACCTTTTTTTCCAAAAGAAAAATCTTGATCATCGGCCTTATTTCTTTTAGCGAAGATCCACTCAAGAAGCCGTAAAAAACCAAATACTGTATGAGCCACTACCACACTTTGAGCAAAGATATAAGATCTAATAAATAAAAATAGTCAAGCAAAGCCCAATGACAAAAAGGCGAGTTTATTTGGTTTAGGCTTTTTGGGGTGGATCGCAGCGTTAAAAAAGAAATACAGCCTTGACTTTTGCTTCTTTGTGTCAAGACAAAGAAGGGCCAATGCCATTTTCGACGCAGAATAAATTCTGCTTCACCTATTTAAAATAAAAAAGAGCAACTCCTTGCGGAGTCGCTCTTTTTTTATTCACTCTACCAACTAAAGTTGGTAGTACTAATCTTCGTATTCCATAAACTCTCTCTGACGACGCGCTTCCGTTCTCTCGTGATCTTCCTTCGTCATTACGATCAAGCTTTGGTATTCTTTCAAACCGGTACCTGCAGGAATCTTCTTACCTACAATTACGTTCTCCTTCAGACCATTCAGGTAATCCTTCTTCGCACCGATGGCTGCTGTACTCAATACCTTGGTTGTTTCCTGGAAGGAAGCGGCTGAGATCCAACTTGTTGTACCCAAAGATGACTTAGTGATACCTTGCAACAATGGGCTTGAAGTAGCAGCGATAGCATCTCTGAACTGAACCAATTCTTTATCGTTACGACGCAAGAATGAGTTCTCTTCACGCACCTGACGTAAGGTTACCAATTGGCCTGGTCTCAAACGATTAGAATCTCCAGAATCTTCTACGATCTTCTTATCGAATATCCAATCATTTTGCTCCAGGAAGTCATACTTTTCAACTGCTTCGCCTTCCAAGAAGCTTGTATCTCCCGGATCTTCGATTTGAACACGACGCATCATCTGTCTTACGATAACTTCGATGTGCTTGTTGTTGATCGTGATACCCTGAGAACGATATACTTCCTGGATTCCATTTACCAAGTACATTTGTACGGCAAAAGGTCCTTTGATATTTAAGATGTCTCTTGGCGCTGTTGCTCCATCAGAAAGCGACATACCTGCTCTTACAAAGTCACCATCCTGAACCAGGATGTGCTTAGAAAGACCAATTAAGTATTTGCGTCTTTGACCATCTTTTGCTGTAATTGATACCTCGCGATTACCACGCTTGATTTTACCGAAGGCAACTACACCATCTATTTCAGCTACTACAGCCGGGTTAGAAGGATTACGTGCTTCAAATAATTCAGTTACACGTGGAAGACCACCCGTGATATCCTGGATTTTACCCAATGAACGTGGGATCTTCGCGATTTTCTGTCCACTCTTGATTGAATCATTGTCTTCGATAGAGATATAGGCCCCTACCGGAAGGTTGTAACTCTTAATGATTTCACCATCCTTGTTTATCAAGTTGATGGTAGGAATCTTACGTCTATTTTTAGATTCAATGATTACCTTCTCTGCGTGTCCCGTTTGATCATCACGCTCAATGCGGAAGGTCATACCTTCTTCGATAGATTCAAACTTAACAATACCGGCTTGCTCACTTACGATTACGGCGTTGAACGGATCCCATTCACAGATTGGATCTCCTTTTTTCACCATATCACCTTCTTTCACGTGCAAGGTCGCACCGTAAGGGATATAATGTGAAACGTAAATCTTACCAGTTTCAGGATTCACAATCCTTACTTCACCTGTACGAGAAAGAACGATTCTGTTTCCTTCCTCTCCTTCCTCAATACTAGTAGTGATACGCATACTGTCGAACTCAACCTTACCTTCGAATTTAGAAACGATTTCAGATTCAGTTTTTGACAAAGAAGCAATACCACCTACGTGGAAGGTACGTAAGGTCAACTGAGTACCAGGCTCACCGATCGACTGTGCAGCAATAATACCCACAGCATCACCACGCTCTGCAATACGAGAAGTAGCCAAGTTGGTACCATAACATTTAGCACATACCCCACGCTTGGTTTCACAAGTCAATACCGAACGGATGTATACTGTTTCAACACCTTCTTCCTCTATGTACCTAGCTTTTCTGGAATCAATGAAGTCCCCTGCTTTCAAGATCACTTCATCCGTAACAGGATGTGTAATATCATGCAGTGTATATCTTCCTTCGATACGCTGTACCAAAGGCTCGATTACTTTATCATTGTCTTTCAAGGCTGTGGTTTCAATACCTCTCAAAGTACCACAATCTTCAGCCATGATAACTACATCTTGAGCAACATCGACCAGACGACGAGTTAAGTAACCCGCATCGGCAGTTTTCAAGGCTGTATCGGCCAAACCTTTACGAGCACCGTGAGTAGAGATAAAGTACTCTAATACTGAAAGACCATCGACGAAGTTCGCCAAGATTGGGTTTTCGATAACCGCTCCACCTGTATCACCTGATTTTCTTGGTTTTGCCATCAATCCACGCAATCCACACAACTGCTTGATCTGACGTTTAGAACCACGAGCACCGGAGTGCAACATCATGTATACCGAGTTGAAACCTTGCTTGTGTTCAGCAAGCTCTTTCATCAAAGTATCTGTGATGTGGTTATCGGCATATGTCCACTTATCGATTATCTGGTTGTAACGTTCGTTGTTGGTGATCAATCCCATGTTGTAGTTCTCCCACACCTCATCTACTTCCTCTTGTGCTTCTCTTAGGGTATCCTGCTTAACAGTAGGAACGATCAAATCACCCAGGTTAAAGGACAAACCTCCTTTAAATGACCAGTAGAAGCCCATTGACTTAATGTCATCCAAGAAATCTGCAGTAACCGTAAAGTTGGTACGTTCGATAACATTACCAATTACTTTCTTCAAGCTCTTTTTAGTCAACAACTGGTTGACATAAGGTACTTGAGAAGGTACTTTCTGGTTGAACATAACACGACCAGTAGTAGTTTCTGTCAATCGAGTAACCATTTTACCATTCTCATCTTCTACCGGAACTCTTACTTTAATCACCGCGTGAAGATCCAAACTACCTTCGTTAAAGGCAATTAAGACTTCTTCTGGTGAGTAAAAACGACGCCCTTCTCCTTTCACCTTAATAGAACCTGTTGAACGACGCTCTTTTGTGATATAATACAAGCCCAATACCATATCCTGAGAAGGAAGTGAAATCGGTGTACCATTCTGAGGGTTCAACATGTTGTGAGAAGAAAGCATCAATACCTGAGCTTCCAGAATAGCAGCCTGACTCAATGGAACGTGAACAGCCATCTGGTCACCATCGAAATCGGCGTTGAAGGCACCACATACCAGTGGGTGCAACTGAATTGCTTTACCTTCTATCAATCTCGGCTGGAAAGCCTGGATGGATAAACGGTGCAAAGTAGGTGCACGGTTAAGCATGACTGGGTGTCCTTTCAATATATTTTCCAAAATCTCCCAAATTACCGGATCTTTACGATCAACTAGTTTTTTGGCAGATTTAACTGTTTTTACAATACCACGTTCGATTAACTTACGAATGATAAAAGGCTTGAACAGCTCTGCTGCCATCCCTTTTGGTAGACCACATTCGTGTAATTTTAGAGTAGGTCCTACTACAATTACTGAACGACCAGAGTAATCCACACGCTTACCCAACAAGTTTTGACGGAAACGACCTTGCTTACCTTTCAGAATGTCTGAAAGAGATTTCAATGCACGACCACCTTCCGCTTTTACCGCATTGGATTTTCTTGAATTATCAAACAAAGAGTCCACTGCCTCTTGAAGCATACGCTTTTCATTACGTAAGATTACTTCAGGAGCTTTGATCTCTAAAAGTCTTTTCAAACGATTGTTACGAATGATTACACGACGGTATAAGTCATTCAAATCTGAACTGGCGAAACGACCACCATCCAAAGGAACCAAAGGTCTCAATTCTGGCGGTACAACAGGTAAGTACTGAATAACAGCCCATTCCGGACGGTTTTCCATACGAGTCAAGCCATCTCTAAACGCTTCAACAACTCTCAAACGCTTCAAGGCTTCAGATTTACGTTGCTGAGAAGTTTCGTGTGCTGCCTGGTGGCGCAAGTCGTAAGACAACTGGTCCAAATCAAGGCGCATCAATAAATCTCTAACCGCATCTGCTCCCATCTTAGCGATGAACTTGTTTGGATCATCATCTTCCAGGTTTTGATTTTCCGGAGGAAGTGTTTCCAAAATATCCAGGTACTCTTCTTCTGTCAACAAATCCATTTTGGAAATGCCTTCCGCTTCTTTCACACCTGGCTGGATAACTGCATAACGTTCATAGTAAATGATGGATTCCAACTTCTTAGAAGAAAGCCCCAACATATAACCAATCTTATTAGGCAATGATTTGAAGAACCAAATATGTACTACAGGTACTACCAATTTGATGTGTCCCATACGTTCTCTACGTACTTTCTTCTCCGTAACCTCTACCCCACAACGATCACAGACAATACCTTTATACCTGATTCGCTTATACTTTCCACAGTAACATTCATAATCCTTTACCGGACCAAAAATACGTTCGCAAAAGAGACCATCTCTCTCTGGCTTGTAAGAACGATAGTTGATGGTTTCCGGCTTCAATACCTCTCCATAAGAACGCTCCAAAATCTCATCTGGTGAAGCCAGACTGATAATGATGCTCCCAAAGTTTTGCTTTTGATGATTAGTTTTCTTTTTAAAAGGCATAAGCGTTGACTTATTTTATTTGTGTAGGCGCCTCATAACTCCTTCGTCGTTAATCGCCGCCAAAAAAAACTGTATGGTGCTTTAAAGTCAAAAAGCTGTGCTTTTTTGACTTTAAAGCACCATAAATATCTACTGTTGGCTGCTCCCCAAGAGGAGTCAGCCAAAAAAGAATTATTCAAATTTAATATCCAAAGCAAGACCACGAAGCTCGTGTACCAATACATTGAATGACTCAGGAATGTTAGGCTCCGGTAATGGATCACCTTTAACAATCGCTTCATAAGCTTTTGCACGTCCTGTGATGTCATCCGACTTGATGGTCAACAACTCCTGCAGTATGCTTGATGCACCGAAGGCTTCCAGAGCCCATACCTCCATCTCACCAAAACGCTGACCACCAAATTGAGCTTTACCACCCAATGGTTGCTGCGTAATCAATGAGTAAGGTCCGATTGAACGAGCGTGCATCTTATCATCTACCATGTGAGATAGCTTCAACATGTATATTACACCAACCGTAGCTTGCTGATGGAAACGGTCACCCGTTTCTCCATCGTACAAATACGTTTGTCCCAAACTAGGCAAACCAGCTTGTTGGATGAACTCATCGATCTCTTCTTTACTTGCTCCATCAAAGATTGGAGTAGCAAATTTTAAACCTAATTTTTCACCCGCCCAGCCTAGTACTGTTTCAAAGATTTGTCCAAGGTTCATACGAGAAGGTACACCCAGTGGATTCAATACGATATCTACAGGAGTTCCATCCGCAAGGAATGGCATATCTTCTATACGAACTATTCTTGATACAATACCTTTATTACCGTGACGACCAGCCAATTTATCACCCACTTTCAACTTACGCTTCTTAGCCATGTATACCTTGGCCAATTTCAATACACCTGCTGGTAACTCATCACCAATACTAATGTTGAACTTCTCACGCTTGTAACGACCTACTTCTTCATTGTACTTGATGTTGTAATTGTGCAACAAACTAGCAATCAATGAATTAATCGACTCATCATCTGTCCAGTTGCTGTAATCGACAGAAGAGTAATCAATGTCTCTTAAAACTTCAGAATTAAACTTCACACCCTGTTGTAAGATTTGCTCTCCATAGATGCTTCTTACTCCATTTGAAGTTTTATCTTTCAAAAGAACCATCAACTTATCGATCAAGATGGTCATCAACTTGTTGATTGCAATCTTATGTTGATCTTCCAGCTTCGTCAACAATTCTTTCTCCTGAGTTTTCTGTACTTTATCTTTCTTCGCACGAGCAAATAATTGCTTGTTGATGATGATACCTTTAGTAGATGGAGAAGCTTTCAAAGAAGCATCTTTTACATCACCGGCTTTATCACCAAAAATGGCACGAAGTAATTTTTCTTCAGGAGTTGGATCAGATTCCCCTTTAGGAGTAATCTTACCGATTAGGATATCCCCTTCTTTCACCCATGCACCTACTCTTATGATACCATTTTCGTCCAAATCCTTTGTCGCTTCCTCACTTACGTTAGGGATATCATTGGTTAACTCTTCTTCCCCTAACTTAGTATCTCTTACATCCAATTCGAAGTGTTCGATGTGAAGAGAAGTAAAGATATCTTCTCTTACTACACGCTCAGAAAGTACAATGGCATCCTCAAAGTTATATCCTTTCCAAGGCATGAAGGCTACTTTCATATTTTGCCCCAATGCCAATTCTCCTTTTTCTGTAGCGTATCCATCACATAAGATCTGGCCTTTAACAACACGATCTCCTTTACGAACGATTGGGCGCAAGTTGATACAAGTACCCTGGTTGGTTCTTCTAAATTTGATCAACTCATATTTCTTACGAGCATCTTCAAAAGATACCAATTGTTGTTCTTCTGTTCTATCGTATCTGATCACAATTTCCATTGAATCAACATACTCAACTACACCATCGCCTTCGGCATTGATCAGCATCCTCGAATCTCGAGCTACTTTTCCTTCCAAACCTGTACCCACTACCGGTGAGCTAGGCCTTACTAAAGGAACTGCCTGACGCTGCATGTTTGATCCCATCAAGGCACGGTTGGCATCATCATTCTCCAAGAAAGGAATCATAGAAGCAGATACCCCAACAATCTGGTTAGGAGCTACATCCATGTATTCAACCTCAGCAGGCTCCAATACCGGGAAATCCCCATGCTCGCGAGACTTAATACGATCTGTTTTGAATGCTCCGGTTTCTAAACTGAAAGGTGCATTCGCCTGAGCGATACGTTTAAAATCTTCTCCTTCAGCAGACAAGTATTCCGGATCGCGATCCATAACTACTTTACCAGCCTCTACTCTACGGTATGGCGTTTCCAAGAATCCCATCTTGTTTACTTTTGCCAATACACAAAGAGTAGAAATCAGACCAATGTTTGGTCCTTCCGGAGTTTCAATAGTACACAATCTACCGTAGTGAGAGTAGTGTACATCCCGCACCTCAAAACCTGCACGTTCACGCGATAGACCACCAGGACCTAAGGCAGAAATACGTCTCTTATGTGTGATCTCAGAAAGTGGATTGGTTTGATCCAGGAACTGAGACAACTGACTCGTACCGAAGAATGAGTTAATAACAGAAGATAAAGTACGCGCATTGATCAAGTCAATAGGAGTAAATACTTCGTTATCTCTTACGTTCATTCTTTCTCTGATGGTTCTTGCCATACGAGCAAGACCTACACCAAATTGAGCATATAATTGCTCCCCTACTGTTCTTACACGTCTATTACTTAAGTGGTCGATATCATCAATCTCTGCATTTTGGTTCATCAACTTCACCAAATACTTTACGATTGAGATAATGTCATCTTTGGTCAAAACCAAGATGCTGTTTTCAATATCAAGCTTCAGCTTTTTATTGATCTTGTATCGTCCGACATCTCCCAGATTATAGCGCTTATCTGAGAAGAACAACTTATCGATGATACCACGAGCTGTTTCCTCATCAGGTGGATCAGTACCTCTAAGTTGACGATAGATGTATTGAACAGCTTCAATTTCAGAACTTGAAGGATCTTTTTGAAGCGTATTATAAATAATAGAATAATCCTCATCGATGTCTTCTTTCTGCAATACGATCATATCCGCACTAGCATCGAGGATGAGTTTAATGTTGTCTTCATCCAACACTATATCACGCTCCAAAATAATTTCGTTACGTTCGATTGTAACTACTTCACCAGTATCTTCATCTACGAAATCCTCTGTCCAGCTTCTCAAAACACGAGCAGCCAATTTTCTACCAATTGACTCTTCTAGTGAAGTTTCTGTTACTTTTACTTCATCAGCCAGATCGAAAATATCGAGAATGGCTTTATCCGTATCATATCCAATCGCCCTCAAAAGTGTTGTTACAGGGAATTTCTTTTTACGATCGATGTAAGCATACATCACCGTGTTGATATCAGTAGCAAATTCCATCCAAGCGCCTTTGAATGGAATGACACGAGCAGAATAGATTTTAGTTCCATTCGGGTGGAAACTCTGCCCAAAGAATACTCCAGGAGATCTATGCAACTGAGAAACAATAACTCTCTCAGCACCATTGATAACAAAAGTTCCCTTTGGAGTCATATATGGAATATTTCCCAAGAAAACATCCTGAACAATAGTCTGGAAATCTACGTGCTCCTCATCATTACATGACAGCCTCAATTTTGCCTTCAAAGGCACACTGTAGGTTAACCCACGTTGCATACATTCAGAAATGGTGTAGCGTGGGGGATCTATAAAGTAGTCCAAAAACTCCAATACAAAGATGTTTCTGGCATCAGTGATTGGGAAGTTCTCTTGGAACACATTATAAAGGCCTTCATTCATACGATTTTCAGGAGTAGTTTCTAGTTGAAAAAATTCCTGAAAGGATTTAATTTGAATTTCCAGTAAGTCAGGGTAACCTTTGGAAAGTTTGATTTTGCCGAAGTTATGTCTCAATTCTTCAGCATTTAGTACGTTACCGTTTGATGTCATTATAACCTGCTTTCTTTATTTAGTTGAAACCGTATTAAGTGATGTAGAAAAAAAATTTTTTAGCACCACAGAGAAAAGAAAACTACGGCTTAATAGAATACCCATTAATCAAGCAAAAAGTTCAATCGTTACAGAACTTTATGATACGACGATAGGCTTAGCCAATCTTCGCGATTGGCTAAGCCTTTTCAGTTTGACAAGACAGTCTTCATAAAGAACACTGCCGGCACCGTAGAAGTTTACTTTATTTCAACTTCTGCACCTACAGCTTCAAGAGCTTTCTTAAGTTCTTCTGCTTCTTCTTTTGGAATACCTTCTTTAATAGGAGCTGGAGCACCGTCTACCAATCCTTTAGCTTCTTTAAGACCTAATCCCAAAAGACCTTTTACTTCTTTTACTACTTTAAGCTTCGCAGCACCTGCAGAATTCAAAATCACATCGAATTCAGTTTTTTCAGGAGCAGCACCACCAGCAGCATCTCCACCACCACCAGCAACAGCCATAGCAACTGGAGCCGCAGCAGCAGGCTCGATACCATATTCATCTTTAAGAATCTGAGCAAGTTCAGATACCTCTTTGATTGTCAAATTCACTAGCGTTTCCGCAATCTCTTTCAATTCAGCCATTTTAATTTTTTTTTAAACTTCAAAAAATAAGAGCTGGTGCGTAACAAAATTTATAATATGCAAGTGTGCATTCACCTTACACACTTTATGGAAGCCAATATTATTCGCCTCTGTCTTCAATTGCTTTAAGTAACCCAGCTAAAGTATTATTACCATAAGCAACCAAGCCCGCCAATGTCTGCTCGCCAGAAGTCAAAGCAGAAACCAAATTCTTCGGTGGGCTCTGTAGTAAAGTGATCAACTCGCCCAACAAATCGGCTTTCGACTTCATCTTCATTAAGAAGTCCAATTGGTCATCACCTACTACGATATCTTGATCAATGTATGCCGCTTTTAAAGCAGGCAATTCCTTATCTTCTCCTCTATAATCTTTTAGTACTTCTGCAGGAGCTTTTCCTTCTTCAGAAAAAAGAACGGCAGTAGAACCTTTCAAGT
>JBCBCD010000043.1:0-15949 GCA_038530915.1 Bacteroidota bacterium | reverse complement strand
ATAACATCAACGAAGGCAGAAAATTCTAAAGAAGTACAAAGTTCAGCACTGCTAGTCGATGATGAAGCGTAGGTTGCTCCGGCACTAAATGAACGATTTTCTTTAAACTTGGCATTTCTTTTATTCTTGGCATTCTCTTCGACTACTTGTTTCCATACATTGATTTGGGTTTCGTAAATGGCAGCTGAGTCGGAGTTGGTGGTTCGATAAAAATCTCTGATACCTCTTAATTGTGGAATCAAGATATTTTCAACATGATCTTCTGTATACATAAAAGTAGTAGCAAAACCATCGTTGCCCATGACCATATCTACGGTTTTGTCAACACTACAATTATTGGCATCAACAGTTAAGACATCCGATTGAGCGTAGATCAAATTCATAGCTGCACCTACATATACATCTCCTTCTTCCCCGGTAATATTTTCATTATTAGAAGTGGCAAAACGTTCATTCGTTTCAAAAGAAACATTCCATTCTGTACTACCTGACACACTAGATCCTACTGATAAAGCTCCACCAATGGTACCCCATTTTTCAAACTTAAGTGAAAAAAGGTCAGAGCCGGATTCAAATCTTGTTCCTAACTTGATTTCTTTCTTAGCCGTTAGCGATCCAGATTTGGAGCCAAATAGCCTCATCCCCAAAGAAGCCTTGAACGCTTTTTCGAAATAACTATAACTTGCATCACCTGGAGGATCGTGTAAAATCATCATAGGTATTTCCGGAAGAACAGTTGTAAAGGTTTGTTCACGAGGTCTGATACCTGTTACTAATAGAGGTTCTACCCATTGAGAAACTTCTTTTCCTACAAAAGCTTCAACTTGTAGTAGTTTTTGATGTGGAGCAACCAAGTTAGGCACTCCTGGTTCCAGCGCATACGTAGCTTTACCAAATTCTAAATAAAGCGTATCTGCTTCACCATCCTTATCACTTACTTCGTCGTAAATCAATAAGTAGCCAGTGTCTACCGGACAACTTGCATCACCAAAAGATTCAATGACTTCTATCTCTAACTGGTAGCGCTCTCCTTGTTCTACTATGGCTGTCGCTAAATCACTACAAGAATTGAATGGCAAACCATTTATTCGGATTTCAGGTTCTCTACGGAAAACAAAGTCTTTCGTTTGGCCTTCAAAAGTGATGTCTATTTCTTCTGTTTCAAAGTAGTCGAGTACCAACTGTGGCGTTAAATTCAGACCTTCTTTTTCGTTGAATTCAACCACTTCTAGTTCATACTTTCGAGCAGGAAGTACAGCTTTATAGTAACCTTGTTCGTTAGTAGGAATTAGTGTATCAATGCAGCTTTCTTCACCAAGGCTATATGCCCTTACCATAGCCGTTCCGATTTCGATATCGCAGCTTCCTTTTACATAGCCATCTACAAAATTGGTGCGAGTATCTTCAAAATTGACATCCTCTGTTGGTGCATTAATGAAGAGGGTTTTGCTGGCTGGTAAAAATTCATGACCAGATAGTTTGGGTTCAATTTTATAGGTTCCACTTTCTTCTACCTCAAATAAGAAGAAGCCATTTTGATCGGTTAAGACATTGGTGTACACATCATTGACCCAAATTTCTATACCTTCAATACCACAGCCTTCTCCCTGGAACAACTGTGTTACATATCCACCTACCTCATAAGAAGTAGTATCGATAAAATCTAAATTGAGACTCGGAAAGTCCAATTCTAACAATTGACTATTATAAAATGAGGGATCGAAAGCATGACCTTCTTTTTTCGGTGTTACTTTGAATCTAGCTTCAGTATGGTAGTATATTTTTCTAATATCATATTGGCCGTTTTCATCTGTCGTGTCACAATAAATAATGCCCGCTTTGGATTGGTCTATGTCCTGCATTTGTTCAGCACATACTTCCACCCCTTCAATTGGGTTTTGACCAATGGGTGTTTTTACACTTCCTCTTATTCGGCCATTGGCTTGAGTAGATCCTAATTCGGAGATGCTGTATTCAACTTCATTTTTAATCCAGGTCAAAGAATACATATAAGCATAACCCGGAATCAAGCTAGGATCACTATCGGTAAATACAGAGTCACCTGCAGAGTTAATTTCTACATTACCAATTTGTTCGCCATTACGACGTACCGTTACTTTATCTGTAAATCCGGATAAGTCGTCCCACGTTAAGGTTACTTTTTTGGGTTGTTCTAAAGTAGTAGCTAGAGTTCTTTCAGCAGTATTCCCTGTTATACTAGCGGCTGTAGATTTATGTCCTCCCCATGAAGTAGTAGTGGTCTTAACGTAATAAGTATGTTCTTCTCCCGGCCCAACATTTGTATCTACAAACCTATATGTTCTACCAGACCCCTTGGAACTTCCATTCACGGTTCCAATGAGATTATTTTCTGAATCTCTGTGAATCTCATACTTGATGTATTTGTCTGGTATATTGGTAAGAGCAGTAAAACCAACTTCAATATAATCCTGGTTCTTGGAAGCAGTAAGCCTGTGTGGCTTTTTAATCTTTTCGGTTTTTACATTGTAATAGGTTTTGCCATAGTTTTTTTCACAATCTGAAGAACAGTCGAATACCAGCCACTTGTTTTTGCCCTGTACCAACAAATTCAGGTTGTAGGTATCTGACTTATTAGGACCGACAGCATAACTCAGATTGCCTTTTTTACTTGAACTTGTTTTGCTTCCTAAAAAGTTGGAAGGCAGATAATTTCGCCGGTAAAACGAGAAAATATAATCTTCATTACACTGGCAAGGGCCTCTCTGATCATAAAACGCATAAACAGCATAATCTGTACCCCCATTTGTTATGCGAAACTGTGCAGAAGCTGTAATTTGAAAAAAGAAAAATAGTACTGTTGTTGATTGAAGTAATTTGATGAATGTAGGTTTCATGGTTTTTGCAATTTGCCCGTCAAATCAAAATTTTTGTCAGGCTCAAAATGCAGTAAGCTGAATCCATTCCCAAAAAACGAAGGTGGACAAAAGGTGGACAAGAAAATAAAATATTGATTATCAAACAGTTAATTTCTCTACTTTGAATTGCACCAAATAGTCTTGAAGGTTGACATCGCTGTCTAAATTGAGTTTTTTACGCAGTCTGTATCTTGCTTTTTTAACTCCTTCGTCTGAAATATTGAGTAGCGTAGCAATTTCTTTGCTGGATAAATTCATCCTAAAAAGACAAGCCAAACGCTGTTCAGAAGCACTCAACTTGATGCCTCCACTTTGAAGAGCACTTAAAAAATCAGGGTGTACTTTTTCAAAAGTTGAAAGAAACTGACGCCAATCATCATCCGATTGTATATTAAATTGAATGGACCTTTCTAGTTTTTTAAAATCTGTTTTTTGATTGAGCTGATCTTGACTGGCCAAATCGGATACTTCTTGTTGCACAGCAGCCAGCATTTCATTTTTTCTACACAATTGCAGGACTTGGGAAGCCAACTCGCGCTCCAATTGGTCTTTTTCCAATTTATTCTTCTCCAATTGTGCTTCTTGTCTTAGTCTCCTTTCCTCTTCAATCTTTTTCTCTTCTCTTCTTTTCATCATTAAGGTATAAATCACAAGTCCACCAACGAGTAAAGCTGCAATTAATCCGATCAATAACAACAATCTTCTTAGCTTACCCAAAGCTACATCCTTTGATAGTAATTCTATTTCTTGATCTTTTTTCTCTACTTCATAGATGGTTTGGACTTCATCTAGCTTTGTAGCTTTATCAACAGTATACAAACTATCACTTATGATTACGTGGTTCTCAAAAGCATCCAATGCTTGCTCTGTTTGACCTATTTCGTCGTAAAGCTGATATAAGACTAGATAAACATTACCCAAAGAACTTGGTGAGTCGAGATCTATAAACATTTTCTCTGCCAAACGTAAGGAGGATTCTGCATCGGCATATTTTTTCTCTTTTAGGTATATTTCACCCAGTACCTTATGCAAGCCTGCTTCCGAAAAAGGATCTTCAATCTCCTGAAATATTTTTATGGCCTCCATACTCAGCTGTAACGCCGTTTTTGTATCTCCTTTCTCTAATGCAATTTCCGCAAGTGATTCTTTGCTTTGAGCTATTCCAAAAGTTGACACGAGTTCTTCTTCTATTGCAAGCGATTGAAGATTATACTGCTCGGCTTCATCATAGTTCTCTTGAAAGTAAGCATTTACACCAAGGTCGCGATACGACTGAGCCAAGTAGTATTGATCATTGTATTTTTTGTAGATTTCAATGGCTTTTTCTGTATTATCCTTACTCTTTTGATAATAGCCGGCCTTAGTTTGTGATTGTCCCAGTAAACGATAGATATCGGCCATTCTTACTTCATCTCCTGTAGCTTCATAGATTCTAAGACACTTGATATAAGTACGCGTTGCTAATTCATTTTGACCTTTTAGATAATAAATATTCGCTTGTAAGGAATAACCATAAGCTTTGAAGCTTTCATTTTCAGTCTCTATTGCCAATTGTATAAACTTATCCGTCCAAACTAAGGAGCTGTCAAACATTGACATGTCTTTATAGCAAGCTGCAAAATTGCCATAGATAACAGCCTTTTGTCTTGGCCAATCATCAAATTGTAACAAACTATCAGCAATAGATAAATATGCGATGGCAGTAGGATAATCAGAGTGGACCATAGACCAGCCGCCATATTTTTCATAAGAAAGAATCTGACCTCTTAAATAGTTTAGCTCATTCGATAATTCAAGTGCTTTATCAATGTATGATCTGGCTTTTTCGGGTTCATTGTAAAGGTATTGGCGATATAAGGCAAAATATACTCCTGCCTTTTCCTCACTGGCAGGAAGTTCGGTCAATCTATTGTTTAAACTATCTATTATATCTTGGTCTTGACCGTAGCTTATTTGTAGAGAAACGCACAGAATGAATAGTATTGAAGTAGTTTTTGGGAACATTTGATTGTAAGTTTAACTGAATGAATATAGCATTTTTTACTTTCATTAATATTCAGGCCATGTAAAAAACAACATCAAGCAAACATTAAAAGAAAGCAGCTCGCAACTTTGGGTTTTTCAATCATCCAAAACTTAATACAATGAAGCGACTGACTATTTTATTCCTTGCTACTATTTGTACTTAAGCTCAAGGTTTTGAAGGGAAGATTGTCTACTAAAACCTTAAAAGTGGTGATTCCGTTAGTAAGAAATTGTCTCATTTTACCAATTTTCATCCCTACAAGCTTTGCATCTTGAGAAAATATTTTCCACTATTAAATTACCTGACTATGAAAGCTTTTATTTTCCCAATCCTTCTAACCTTTCTTATTATTTCCAAAACACATACTCAAGTTGATTATTGGCAGGAACAATCCGAAAAGCTGAGCAACCAAGTATTTAAACAGTTGACTCAAACTGCAAACTTTGGACTAACAACTAGCAATCCAACCGATCAACTTCAGTTCCTTGTTGACAATCTCGATCTTCAGGGAAAAGATTTGTACAAAAAATTGAGTCAATGGGATCAATACCCTAAGCCTACAAAAACGGGGTTTATCTGTGAATACCGTCTTCCTCTGGATACCAATTATACTGCTACTTATTACGTATATGTACCCAAAAACTATAATCCTAAAAAGCCTTCTAAATTAATGGTCTACTACAAAGGAGGGTGGAACAACCGCAAGGAGCTTCCAGCGTTTTATCCAAAAGAAATTGTAATTGACAATCCAACATTTCAATACCTTGATGACGAAAATATCATACAGATTTTTCCGGTACTGGAGGGCAAGTTAGCCATGTATGGGTACTACGGATACCAACATTTAAGACTTATGGTCAAAAATGTCAAAATGAATTTCAACATCAATGATAACGAGGTATATCTAGCTGGATTTAGCGATGGAGGGAAATCTGTTTTTTATGCCGCAGGGCTGGTTCCTTCTTCCTTCGCAGCTTTTTATCCAATCAATGCACCAATCATTTATAACCCCTATTATCCAAATTTTAGCGCCAGATCAATCCTTGCTCATATAGCAGAAAATGATGGGATTTTTGACAATCGCAATGTGGTTTCTCATGCCAAAGTCGCTAAACTGTGGAAACCAGACTGGAAAAATATCATTCTAAAAGGAAAGGAGCATTTCTATTTCCCCTACCAGGAAGAAGTACTTCCTAGGATATTTAAGCATATTTCAAAAACAGAGCGTAATCCATTTCCCAGGAAGATCATTTACCATTCACCAGGCAATTATAAAGAATTTACCGGGTTAGATTGGCTACAGTGCAAAACCAAAGAAAAGGGCCTACCGGCTTCTTTTCATTATGAGGATTCTATTTCAGTATATAATAGTGAAGGCAACTTAAAAAAGCGCTTGTACGGACAGGAATTACCACAAATAGAGGCCAGTTATAAAGCCAATACTTTCAAAATTAATGCTTCACTGATTGAGGAAATCACCATTTACATTTCCCCACAAATGGTTGATCTCAACCGCCCTATCAAAGTTGAAGTAAATGGGAAAGAACTGTTTAATCAAACCCTGGATTATGATAAAGATTTCATTTATAAAGACTTTATCAACCGTTTTGATAAAGCTCAACTGTGGGTTAATAGCATAGTTCTTAGGCTTTGAAGTAATAAAAATTAATCCTCTTTTTTATGCCCCAGTGGTTTTATCCCCATGATCCCCCATCCACCACTACCAATCAGAAAACCTAGAGCATACCAAAAGCCCGAGGTGAAGATTGCAAAGTGATTAAAGGAGAATAAGTACCCAAATAATATTTGGTGTAGATGTTAAATTTGGTTTCCTTCAATGAAACTGGAGTAGACTCATCACCTCACGGCGTGAGGTGATGAGTCTACTCCACAATTACTAGGCTAAATAAATTTTAGGAAAAGAGTCCTGCTTTCTTCGTAAGTTAGATCAACCTAAATATATTGCCAGTGAAATCTTCTTTTTACTTCCTTACCATTTTATTCCTATCTCTTTTCTTGGGTTGCGAGTCAACCGATATTGCCAATAACACACAACAAAATGGTCTGATCAGTGCGGCCTCTCCTGAGGCAGCCGAAGCTGGAAGAAGAATATTAGATGCCGGAGGAAATGCCATAGATGCTGCTGTAGCAACTGCTTTTACCCTAGGTGTTACGGAACCCGCTATGTCTGGCCTGGGTGGAGGTACACAGGTATTGTTATCCATTCCGGGTGAAGCTCCTGTTTCTATAAATGGTACTACTTTTTCACCAGCCAATACCCCTATTGATGCTACCGATGATAACTTGACCTATCATAAAAGATCTACTATTCCTTCGACCGTAAAAGTACTGGACTACATTTGGAGAAAATATGGAAGTGGAAAAATAAGTTGGGCACAACTTCTACAACCAGCTATAGAATATGCTGAAGAAGGATTCAAAGTGGGTCCATTTAGGCATATGGTGTATAAAAAGTATGAAGCCAGATTAAAAAGAAGCCCCCATAATACCCAGTATTTTCTAATGCCAAATGGAAATATTCCGGGGCCGGGGGATGTACTTAAGCAGCCTGTTTTAGCCAATACACTCAGGGGTTTAGCCAAAAAAGGAGGTGATGAATTTTACAAAGGCGAAATGGCTGAACAAATAGCAGCAGATATTCAATCCAACGGTGGTTGGATTAGTTTGGATGATCTCAATAATTTTCCTGAACCTGTGGAATTGGAGCCGTTGACCATTAACTATGGAGATTATCAGGTGTATAGTCAACCACCTCCTTGTGGCGGATGGACTACTTTACTGATCATGCAATTATTACAGGAGCAAGGTTATCAAAAGAACACTTTCTCTGATAGCACTTTGCATTTTCACCTAATATCAGCACTGCAATTGGCACAGGCAGATAGACAAGAAGCCCCCGTAACTGACCTATTTGATTATGAAAGTGAAGTAGCTGTCAAGCTAACAAAAGAGTATGCTCAATCTCTACTCAAAAGAAAATCTTCCTGGCAAAAAGCATTGACGAAAGAAAAGGAAAGTGGAGAAACTACTCATTTTTCAGTAGTTGATGGACAAGGTATCGCCGTTTCAGTAACAGCTAGCATCAATGCTTATTTTGGCAGTAGGTCAGCTACTAAAGGTTTAGGCTTTTTATACAATTCATATATGGATGATTTTGTTACTGAGCAACCAGATCATCCATTTGCTATAAAACCTGGTGCAATGGCCTATTCCTCCATGAGTCCAACCATCGTAAAAAAAGAAGGCCAGAATGTATTGGTGCTAGGTAGTCCGGGAAGTCGAAGAATTATATCAACTGTTGCTCAACTAGCAGCTGCATGGATGAGCGGTCATGGTTCATTTCCAGATCTTGTCAATGCTCCCAGAGTACATGCCCGTTCAAATCGAATTTATTTGGAAGACAACGACATTCCTTTTGGCTGGAAACAAAAAATCATAAACCCAAAATGGGTAATAGCATATCCTACTTATGATTTAACCCAAAATGGAAGAAACGCCTACTTCGGTGGCGTCCATGGTATGGCCTTCGAAAAAGGGCAATGGGTAGGGGCAGCCGATCCAAGGAGAGATGGCGCCATTAAATAAAAAATCTTTAAGCATGCAGGTAGTGTGAAATCAAGAATTCTTAATTTCATACTATCTGTGTGCTTAAAAAAATCCATAATCCGAAATCTTTCGGACGACAGTTTTTCTTAAAAAATTAAACATTAAGGTAATCTTTATTTAAAAAGCTTATATTTACAACAAGATACCTAGATTGAAAAACCTAATACTATTCCTATGGGAAGAACTACTATCTTGGAATGACCCTATGTGTATATCTTTGTATTCACTTAGTCTCTCCTTTTAGTACTCATCGAAATTCGAATCCTTTTCCATACTTGGTATTAGACAAAAGCTTTATACGAAATTATTGCGCTTAACTGTTTAACATGTCAAGCTTAGCTTGGCTATTGAGAAAATGACTACACACATATCCAAATTTTAAAATTATGCAATTTATAGAAGCTACAGCTATTCAAGACAAGGATGGAAACTTCCAAATTGAAATGCCCGAAGACATGGACTTAACTCAGGTTATGTTCGTTGTTGTAATGGATGAAGAAGAAGATGAAGATCTTGAAGATTCATCAGGTGAAGATGCACAAATTTATGCTATGCGTGCTTCAGAGCTCTTTGCTATGCTGTCTGGCGAAGACGATGATGATAATGAAATTATTCCTACAGCATCCGGTGCTGAATGTTAATCAACTGGTACGTAGATCACACTGTACTTGGCAAACTCAGAAGGCTCTCCTCTTTTAGCTTTCATTACGTTGAGAATGAACTCTAGGGTTTTTCCTTCTGAATCAAGGTAATAATTCCCCGTCCATAATATTTCTGCATTATTAAACTGATTTACTTTGTCTGCTGCGATTAAGGCCAGTAGCGGTTTTTCTTTATTATACTCATGCATTTCTTCGTAAGGGATATGTACATTCACTTTGCGCTGAGCATAGTACGGAAGATTATGCATTTTTAAACCATCTTCATCTTCAACAAAAAGTGGAATACTTTTGTCCGGAACACCTTCTAGTATGGCCTCTCCTATCTTATCATGATTCCTATAATCAGCTTCCACATAAGGAAGTACAATCATAGCAAATAGTATATAGGTAGACCAAATACCTGTAAATGGGAAACTGTATAGTTTCAAATATTCCAATTGATATTTTCTCCCGATGAAAAGTCCTACCAATGGTAAAATTGCAATCAGATAAAACAAAAAGAAACCATTAAATAGGTAGACAATCCCCACGCTAAGAATAGTAAATAAGATACCCGGCAGAAAGTAAAAAGTGTTGAGTAGCCCTTTGGTCCATTTCTTAGAGGGCTGATAACTTAAAATGAAATAAGCTGTAAGCAAAGACATTCCCGGATGTGCCTGAATAAAATAGGTTGGAATTTTCCCTTTAGCAATTGTAAAAATAACCAGCATTACTATAAACCAAGCTAAAGAAAATTGAACAACTGTTTCTTTTTTTAGCGCTTCAAAACGAGTAACTGCTAAATGGATCAATGCATAAAAAAATACCAATGAATAAGGGAGAAACCCCCAAATATTAGCCTCTAGGTAAAAGAATGGTTTTAAACTGCTTTTTTTGGTAAAGGCTCTTCTAAAAGTTTCATTCATAAAAACTTCATAAAATTCGTTACCATTGATTATCCACATGGAAGCAATCCAACTAAAACCAATTAGCAAGGCCAACGGAATTCCTAATGGAAGTTTCATCCAAATCAACTTCTTAAAGTACTCCCTCCAATCATATTGCACATTGAACAAAGTATACAATAAGATGATACTTCCAATTACTATTAAATAGGGATATCCTTTGGTCAGTAGGGTCAAGCCCAGAGCGATATAAGCAGCAAATAAATATCCATTGTTTTTCAGATGATAGGCTTTTAAAAACCAATACAATGTCAGTGTATAAAAGAAGGTTAAGCTGATAGCCGGAGAGGCATAACGGGTATTAATGACAAACTGAAAACTGAATAACAGCACCATTGCAGCTATATAACCCAACCTTTTAGAATGTAGAAAATCTCCAATTCTAAAGGTCAAAAAAGCAGTGCCCAATCCAGTTAATACACTGGGCAAGCGAATGGCGAACTCATTTAAACCAAAAATCTTTGTGGAGATAACGATCAACCAATAAAAGAGCGGAGGTTTTTGATACCGTGGTTCATAATTGTAAAAGATATCCCAATAATTTCCACTTTCAAACATTTCCCTAATGGCTTCGGCATAGTAGCCTTCATTAGGTGTCCAAATGTTATTGGTACCTAAACTCCAAAAATAGGCCAGTACAGAAAGGGTGGCCAGTATAATCAAAACTAATTGATCTTGTTTGTTGTCAAGTCTATCAACTGATTGTCTTGGGTAGATTTTCAGCATTTTCTCAAAGGTTAAACAAGCCTTATTAGGCAATTATAGATTTACCGCTTAGAGTTTTGCATACAAAGACTTAACCCACAAGTAGCTCGAAAAGATTAATGAGGATAAATAAATTAAGGGATAAAATGGGTTGCGACCGCTGGTCGCAACCCATTTTATCCCTTAACCTCACTAATTACTTCAATTGCAAGCTTAATGGCAACTTAAAGATTATCACATTAGTAAATAATTGCAACTGTCACAAAATCAAATATTTATCACTAAAAAAAATGTCAAAAAATGACTTTGATGTAGCAACCTTTATACCCTCTTTCTGTTATGCCACTGTTTTTAGAAAATCAACTTTATTTCGCTCTCTAAATAAACCATTTTTCAATAATATCAATATTCTTCGCATGAGAACTCAATTCAATTTGAAAAGCGTAATGTTCGCTCTTGCATTAGTACTTGGCCTTTCAGCTTGTGAACCAGCTGGACCTACTGAAAACATCGTTGAAATTGCAACTGCTAATGCAGATGTAAGTACATTAGTATCTGCAATAGGTGCAGCAGATTTGGCTTCCACCCTTGAAGGGGACGGTCCTTTTACTGTCTTTGCTCCTACTAATGATGCTTTTGCAGATCTACCAGAAGAATTGTTGGCTGCTCTTTTAAAGCCAGAAAATAAAGATGCTCTTACAAAAGTTTTGACTTATCACGTAGCAGCAGGTCAAGTAATGGCTGCTGATGTTACTAGTGCTATTGAAGATGCTAACGGAAATTATTCTGTTTCTACGGTAAACGGAGGTGCTTTCACTGCAAGCCTAGAAGATGGCAATGTAGTTTTGACTGATGCTAAAGGCGGTAAAGCTACTGTTACTGCAACTGATGTATTGGCTTCTAATGGTGTAATTCACCTGATAGATGCAGTGATTGTTCCTGCTGATCTTGATATTGAAGCACTATTGCCTAAGCCGGACATCGTTGCTGTAGCTGCTGGTAATGAAGACTTCAGCACATTAGTAACCGCAGTACAAGCTGCTGGTTTGGTTGAAACCTTGGAAGGCGCTGGTCCTTTTACTGTATTCGCTCCAACCAATGCAGCTTTCGGAAAATTACCTGAAGGAACGGTAGAAACTTTATTAAAAGAAGAAAACAAAGCAACTCTTACCGGAATTTTAACTTACCACGTAGTAGCTGGCAATGTAGATGCTGCAACATTACTTAAAGCAATTGAAGATAATGGTGGAGAGTATGTTATTAATACAGTAAGTGGAGGTAAACTATCTGCAAAAGTGATGGATGGAAGTGTAGTTTTAACAGATGCTGCAGGTGGTACATCAACTGTTGTAGCTACAGATGTGCCTGCTTCAAATGGCGTAATTCACGTATTGGATACAGTAGTATTGCCTAATTAAGCTTAAGGTTTAAGGAAACTTTTCCTTAAACTTAAGTGTCTTACAAAATACGGTGTGCAAAGCTAAGGCTTTCGTACACCGTATTTTTATATAAACTGTCGCCATACCTACTACAAGCTAGAGCTATTTATCGCATTTTTATGGAGCAATTAAAAGACTGGTCATGAATAGAAATTTACTTTTCTTCTTACTAACATCCACACTTGTTTTCACCGCTTGTCAAAACAATGAATCAGAGGAATCTTCCAATCCTACTGTTGTTGTCAATAGGCCTGCTCCCACTATTAGTAGTAAAATTGTTATTTATAATGATGAAATTGACAATACTCCAATTATAATAGCAGGTAAAGCCACCTTGATTACTGATAACGATGTGCCCGGAAATGATAATGAGTTTATAGAGCAATCGCGTTGGGATTTTGTAGTGGCTTTTGAAAGAGAATTAGATGGTCAATTATTAGAATTCACTCCTATTAGAGGCAGGTTACCACTGATCCTGGAAGACAACCTTGGTAATCAGTGGAATATGTTTGGTGAAGCAGAGAGTGGTCCCAATCAAGGTCAAAAATTGACAAGCATCAATAATGGAATAGGGTTTTGGTTTATTTTTGGTGCTATGTATCCAGGACTGGATATACACAACCTGACTTCTGTCACTCCTCCAAAAATAGAGTCTACTATTCCTGACGACTGGGGCGTACCTACTCAGAATGTTTTCCGTTCTTTAGGCTTTGATGGCATACCTGCTATACACGATCCTAAGTTTGATCAAAATATTGAAAATCAAAGCTCCGCAGAATTGCCCGCTGAAAATGATTTGGTGGTTGGAATAACGATTAACGGTGAGTCGAAAGCATATCCTCATAGTATTCTCGACTGGCATGAAGTAGTTTCTGATGTTGTCGGTGGAGTTCCTATTTCATTGACATATTGCCCACTTACAGGTACAGCAAAAGTATATGATAGAACCGGACAAGCATCGGATGTATTTGGTGTATCCGGTTTCTTATTCAACAGTAACTTGATTCCTTATGATCGTAAGACGCAATCTTTGTGGCATCAGCTTGAAGGAAGAGCTATTTTTGGTGATCGCCTTGGTGAAACCATCCCACTAATCAATTTTGTAGAAACGGACTGGTCGCTCTGGCAACAATGGTATCCGGAAACTTATGTATTAAATAGAGATACCGGCTTTAATCGCGATTATGATTCTTATCCATATGGTGATTATCGCACCAATAATGACCACTTATTATTCACTTTTGACTTTGATGATGACAGAATCCCCAGAAAGGAAAGAGTTTTTGTAGTGATCAAAAATGGAAAAGCAAAAGCATACAGAAAAGATAGCTTTATTTAAATATGCTGTTATGTTGCTATACTGTTATCCTGTCATCTTGTTAAGACCAATGATAGCATAAGAGCATAGCAACATAACAATATGATTAAGGATTACACATCTGGTAATTAAGTTGGTCGGTGGTCAATTGTTTAGAGGTTTTAAACTCATACCACTGACCTGCCTGAAGATCCAGATAATTACTTTCGAATTGTACATCCAAATCTTCTACCATCAAATAAAATCCTTTTACAAAGGTGTTGCTTTTCACTTTAACCGTCTGTCCTGAATCATCTAGCTGAATCTCTAATTTTGGTTTAACCAACTTCATGTCTTTAGCTGGGACAAAATGGTGTAAGGTTTGGGCAATAATTTGATTTCCTTTCTTTAGCTGAATGTCTACATACACGGCTTTACGATTCTTCTTTTTAGTAAAATCTTTCCATTTGAAACGGGTGAACTCTTCAGCAGAATTACCTTTTAAAATTATTTGCTGAGTACTTTCATTGATCACTTTGCCATCCAACGTCTTTGCAGAAATTGACATAGTCAGTTCTTGATCCTCTAAATGATCAGAGACCAGATCAATCATTAGGTCATTATATATCTGATTGGGAACAATTAAAACATCAGCGTACAATTCTTTCAGCGCATAGTGCAAAGCCTTCCACCGACCAAAATAATCGACACTCGACCAGGAAGGACCTGGCCAACAATCATCCAATTGCCAGTATAAAGTCCCCATACACCTGGGCATATCTGCGCGATGTGATCTGATGGCCGTTCTAATCCCGATCATCTGAGTCAGTTGGCTTTTGTACACAAAATCCTTAAAGTTACTAGGCTTCTTGAAGTAATTTTTCGCATATCGATCGATCATGCCATTACCAATATAACTTTTCTGATGTGCCTTCATGACAGTAGACAACAAACTGTGTTCAGATTCAGGAGCAAAAGCTTCTATGGTTTTCCAATCCGGAAATGATTGAAATCCATACTCACTCACAAACCTACCAATGTATACTTTGTAATCAGTAAAAGGCTGACGTCCATGCCAGACTCCCCAAAAATGCATAGTAGCGTGATCAAAGTTTTTCAGTTTCCCCCAATTGCTTATTGGTGAGGTAGAGGTATAAGGTCTTGTGGCGTCATATTTTTTAAGTACCTCCGGAATGGTTTTGTGGAAAATCGTCTGATAATCTTCCCACATTTTTGTGGAATCTTTTTTTGATATGAGATACCTCAACTGCCACCCCCAATTGTTCCAAGCAACTTCTATTTCATTATTTCCACACCATATGGCAATACAAGGATGGTTGCGCAAACGCTTTACATTTTGCGTTATCTCATTTTTAATATTAGAGAGGAAAGGTTCATCGGCTGGGTACATTGCACAGGCAAACATAAAATCTTGCCAAATCAAAATCCCTCTTTCATCACATTGATCGTAAAAGTAATTGTCTTCATAAATACCGCCTCCCCATATTCTAATCATATTCATATTGACTGACTGAGCATCATTGAGCACTCTATCAATATCAGCTTTAGTTCTTCGTGGTAAAAGTGCATCGGAAGGAATATAATTTGCTCCTTTCATGAAGACTGGTACTCCATTTAACTTGAAATAGAATGAGGTGCCTAGGGTATCTGGTTTGTGAATCAATTCTATCGTGCGCAGTCCAAAGCGTTTTATTTTTTGATCAAGCAATTGGTCACCCTCATATAACTCAAATACCCAATGATACAAATATGGATCACCCAAATTATGTGTCCACCATCTTTTAGGATTATTGATGGTCCAATTTAAAGTGCTATTTGCGGTAGCATTTCCTTCTGCCAAAAGCTGTCCGCTTTGTTCATCTTTAATCACTATTCTAAGATCTTGTGAAGAAACCTGATCCCAACTGATATCCGCATGAAGTTTAGCCAGATCCTCTGTCAATTCATCTTGATAGATCTGAATGTCCTTTAATTTTGCAGACTCCCATTCCATTAAATAAACCGGACGCCAGATACCGAATGATACCATCCTGGGGCCCCAGTCCCATCCAAAATGATGAGGTGCCTTTCGAGTATAAGAGCTCACTTTTGGCTTGGAAGCTTCATTTTCAGCTGTTTTATGATAAGGAGGCCCTTTTGGACGATCAGCATGTTCGCCAATAGGTGATCGAAAATGAATTCTAATGGTATTGGCTTCCTTTCTCAAATAAGGACCTACATCGGCCCTCCACTCACAATACATATTATTGGCATCGATGACTTTGATGCCGTTAAAGCTTACCTTTAACAATCCTAAAAAAATCCTCTTTTGACTGCTTAGTATTTGTATCA
>JBCBCD010000042.1:0-16119 GCA_038530915.1 Bacteroidota bacterium | reverse complement strand
GCCAAAATGTATATTTATGTTTGGACTGAAGGGTAAATTCTCTTCGTTTGAAATCGTCTATAATTTTTTTATTAATTGTACTGACCAATCTAACCTGTAATCAATTTCCTGTTTTTTCTTACAAACAAACTTCTGGTCGAAAAGTCTAAGGTTTAAGTGTCTAATGAATTAATTATTAGACTTTTAGACACTTAGACCATTCAGGAATATATTACTTCATCATCTGCTTAGGCTAATGCCATTACCCCATGAAGTCAATACTCCATCTAATTAGTTCTTCCGATTATTTTTAAAAGACTTATCCGGATAATCAGGTACAGGCGGTACATCTCTTGGATCTTCTGCAATCTTTTCTTGCAATAATTTGATGGCGGCTTCTAGTTGTGCATCCTTTCCATTAAAGGTTTCAAAAGGAAGGTTATCTAACTCAATATCAGGTACAAATCCATGACCTTCAATCAGCCATTCGCCTTCCGGGCCATATACGCCATGCATAGGTGCACTCATAACACCATTATCGGTCAAACGATTGCTAGTATTTAGCCATACCTGACCGCCCCATGTCCGCATGCCAATAGTCTTTCCCAGGCCCAATCGCCTAAAGCCTTCAGCAAAGGCTTCTCCATCAGAGCCTGTTCTTTCATTTACCAATACTACCATATGGCCTCTAAAAGCGTAATCCATATTAGAATAAGGCTCGCCTGTCCTGTCTTTCCAATACATCCATACTTGTCTCAATAGTTTTTCCAAAATAATAGCATCAGTATATCCCCCTCCATTATTACGGGCATCGATGATTAACCCTTTTCTATTGAAAACAGGGTAAAACTCCCGATAAAAATGACCAATATCCCAATTGCTCATTGCATTCATGTGTAGATAAGCGATCTGATCATCACTTGCTGCCTCTACTTTTAGTCGATTATGGTATTCCCAGTCCATGGTCCTCAACCAATAAGAGTTTCCTTTAGGTTTGACAATCACATCTTTGATGTTACTACCTCTCTTAATGGTCAATCTTACTTGTTTCCCGGCTTGATTACGGAGCAATTCCCCTATATCCATTGCAGATAGAGCATCGCGTCCATTAACTTTGGTAATTATATCCCCTTCTTTGACATCAAGATAAGGATCATTCAAGGGAGATTTCCAATCGGAATAACTTGTATAATCCGGGTTTGCTTTAAATATATAGTCGATCCTGTACCCTCCATTGGTTTCGTCTCTACTTGTATTTGCTCCTAAGCCGGCAACTCCAATACTTTTATTATCACTGGGCATATCTCCACCACCTGCATAAGCATGTAGTACCGACAATTCTCCAACCAAACGTGCTAATAAGTCATTTAATTCATTTCTGGTAGTCACACGATCCACCAATGGCAGGTACTTTTTATACATCGCATCCCAATCTACGCCATGCATATTTTTATCGTAAAAATAATCTCGTTCCATACGCCAAGCATCTTTGTAGAGTTGTTTCCAGTCTTCCCTGGGATCAAGTGAAAATTTGCATCCGCTTAAATCAATCTTACTGTCATCTAAGCTTACCTTCCCTGTCCCTGCATTTACCATATAATAAGATGGTCCTTTACGAATCAGTAGTTTCTTACCATCCTGAGTCATTTCAAATCCATTAATCCCAGAAGTCATATTCGTTAGCTTTGTGTCTTCGTTGGTGATTTTCACCACTTTCAGGTGAGCATTGGAGCTTGAACCGATTTCTTGTGCTAGTAAGTAAATTGCCTTATTATTAAGCTCAAATTGACTATAATTTCCAGCAGGAACAGGGACCATGACATTTCTGGATTGAATGTTGTCTTTATCTATTGTTACTATCAATTTATCTGTAGTCGCATCATCTTCTTTATTTTCATCCATGAGTTCGTCTTTCTCTCGGAAAGGAGATCTATAGCTTTTTTTCAAGGCAATATGATAAATGCTTTCGCTTTTATCCCAATAGACACCGCCCAGTCTTGCTCCACGAGGACCACCAATTAATGAAAAAATTCCACGATCGGAAAGGAAATAAATGAATTTGCCATCAGGACTCCACTTGACATTATAATTGTTGGATCTATCTGTGGTAAGGTCAAAAATAGAACCATCGTTGACATTGTAAACTTTGATTTGAAACATACGATTTGAAGCTCTTTGAACAAAGGCCAGCCATTGGTTATCTGGTGACCAGGAAAAATCACGAATACCTTGTTGATTGGTGGATATTCTTTTGCTCACGCCCGTACTCAGATTGAGTACATACATATTATTTTCAATGTCATCGTAAGCTATCCATTTCCCATCTGATGAAGGAATACCCTGATATCTTAATAGTTTACCATCTTGTGTCAGAGACTTAACCTCACCAGAATGATCTGCTGCAAATTGAACAAATTCAAACTCCCCACTTTCATCCGATAAGGAGATGATATCTTTTCCATCTTGAGAGAAAATGGCATCACGAAAACGAGTAACACTCTTTTGTTCTGTAAAACCAATCGTTCGCCCCGGCTTTACAGGAACCACAAATACTCGTCCTCTAGCTGTAACGACCACTTTTTCGCCTGTAGGATTAGGATGTACGGAAGTGATATAACTTGAAGGATTTTCAACCCATTGCTCTCTCAGGTGTTCAAAATCAGAAGCTAAGCGAATATCAATTTTATTGTCTTCCCCCGAAGCAATATCCAACAACCATAGATCTGCAGCGTGTTTGTAGACGATTCGACCATCGTCCAGGTTGGCAGATCGTACATCAAATTCAGTATGCTTTGTATGTTGTTTTAAGTCTTTCCCGTTAGCATCCATTGACCATATATTCTGTATTCCATCTCTATCTGTGATGAAATAGACCCTATCCTGGAACCACATGGGATTAAAGCTCTCACCCAAATGGTCTGTAGTCAATTTAACCGCTTCATTCTTCCCATCAAATTTCCATATTTGACGAGCTGTACCTCCTACATATCGCTTGATGTTTTCATTAAAGTCGGGAAGATGAACAAAGAACCACATGCCATTTTCATTTTGCATTCCATTATGGGCCCTATGGAGCGGTACAATAGTCCTTTCTTTTGACTCTAAATCAAGTGTTACCAATTGAGCTTCAGAAAATTTATTAAAAACACTTGTTCTGTAGATAACTTTTCCATCTGTTGTCCAGCTTGCCACTCTTGAGCCCTCTGAATAGGTCCATCTGGTTGGTAGTCCACCGTCCAAAGGCATGGTATATACCTCCATAGGCCCTTCATAAGTAGCAGAAAAAGCAATCGTCTTTCCATCTGGAGATATCTGGGGATTCAGTTCTTGCTCAGCATGTGTGGTCAATCGCTGTGCCAGACCTCCTGCAATGGGAACTTTCCAGAGGTCCCCTTCCGCTACAAAAACAATGGTATTATCGTGAATATCAGGATGTTGGTAATAGCCTTCGAATCCTTGTGCTATGACTTGGTTTAAGCCAATTAACAGATATAGGATGGAGCCAAGTAGTTTTAATAATTTAGGTGAAAGCATTTTAGACTGGATTTTCGTTTTCAATAGATTGAATACTCACTTTTTGAGTTTTGATATGCTACAGATGCAAGCATTTCAATTCATAGAATCGATCCGATCAAGAATTAGCCATAAAGAGCCAATTGCAAATGCAACAATGTTGCAATTTAAGTAATACTTTCATTAATACTGCTGACTTATAGGGCTTTATAAGATGGTGTTTCTACGAAAAATAAAATCTGACAATGTAATGATAAAGTCATATCATTACTCACTTTCCTTTTTCCGTATAGCAGATTTCGGTCGAAAAACCTTTATCACCTCCTCATTGGCCTCTAAATAAGGTCCTTCAATCAAATCAATACAATAGGGAATGGCAGGAAAGACCGCATCCAAGCATTCGCGAATGGCTTTGGGTTTTCCAGGTAAGTTTACGATCAAGGTGTTGTTACGTATACCTGCTGTTTGTCTGGAAAGAATGGCTGTTGGCACATATCGTAAACTCACACGGCGCATTTGCTCGCCAAATCCAGGCATCATTTTTTGGCAAACCTGCTCAGTAGCTTCTGGTGTCACATCGCGTACGGCCGGTCCTGTTCCACCTGTTGTGACAATCAAACAGCAACCATCTTCATCTGCCATTTCTATCAATTTTGCTGCAATCTGATCTTGCTCATCAGGAATTACTGCATATGCATAATCCCACTCGCTAATCAAATACTCTTCCATAGTTGCTACTACCGCTTTTCCTGGGATATCTTCATAGATTCCTTTAGAAGCACGATCTGATACATTGATAATTCCAATTTTTGCTTTCGCCATTGTTTTCTTTTTTGCAAAATCTAAAGTAAAGAAAAAAATATTTTGAAGTGAGTTGGCAGGACTACGTTTTGCATATTCATTGGACAATATACTTAGTTAAAATTTCCTCGTGAAAAAACTTACCCAATTGGATAAACCGAAAAACAAACATTAAATGCAACCTTGTTGCAAAAGGAAGTAGTATTTAATATTTTTATGCCTGCTGAATGCTTTCATATAACTTTTAATTGATGAACTCAAGAGGAAAAAGATTGAAAAAATAAGTGCGTTGAATTTTTTAAGTTTTGATGGACAACCTTTTTATTTAGTGAGAAGGCCTGATCATACAAGTATGTTGGTTTATGCTGATCAGATGAATCAACCTATTGGACAATTAGAGGTTAATTTATTTGTACAACAGGTAAAAGAACTTCATCCAGGAAAGGAAATTTCAACGGTGAAAGTATTAGAAGATTATGATGCGTACTATTACAACAAACATAGAACTAAACCATTACCAGTAATAAAGATTAATATAAATGATGACAAGAGAACCAGTTATTATATTGACCCAAAGACTACTAATGTTTTGATGAAGTATGAGATCAAAAGTAGAATTAATCGTTGGCTCTACCATGGGTTGCATAGCCTTGATTTTCCTTCATTGTATTTTAAAAGACCACTTTGGGATATTATTGTCATCATTTTAATGCTTGGAGGAACTTCAGTGAGCATTACCGGATTAGTGCTTACCTATCGATGGCTTAAGCAAAAAACCCAAAAGAAGAGAAGAAAATAAAGATTTAATTCATCTAATAATACACTTTTTAAACTTTATAATATGTTGTCAAGAACCTTTGAAGAATGGAAGAATTGTATCACCGTTGATTGTAAAATCAAATTGACAAAAGATTTTATCCAAAAACGTTTAAAAGTATATGAGAACAGGAAAAATCCTGAGACCAGAAAGTTCATAGAGCTTTACGGAGAAGATCATTTAAACAATGTTATCTACTGGTTCAAAAGAGCCGGGGAAGGACAGAGATGATTAATGATCACTATTAATTTCAAAATTCATTTGATATGAAACGTAGTCATTTTATTAAAGGCATATTTGGCTTTGGCCTACTTTCTACTCTTTGGAGTTGTCAGACAGATAGTGATGAGGCAAAACTTGCGGGTATTGGAGGCGCAGCAAAGTCGTCGGAAAAAAAGAGTTCTACAAAAGTACTTAGACAGGAACTGACAGAAGCATGGCTCAGATCCGAAACCATGACTATGACTAATGTAGAACAGATGCCTCCAGAATTTTTTACTTTTAAATATACCGATGAAGCCATGACTTTTTCGGAGCAATGGAGGCACTGTGTTATTTATACCTGTGGACAACTCACAAACAATACAAGTATTACAAATCCTTATGCAGATATAAAACTTCCAGTTCAAATGCCTAAAGAGGATGTAATAAAGGAACTGAAAACAATGTATTCCTTTATTCGTCAATCTATTGAGGATATAACAGATGAAGAACTCTTAGGAGAAGGTACTTTTGCCGGAGTCACTATCCCCATATGGCGCCTATTTTATGCTTTGGAAAATCATATCATCCACCATAGAGGACAATGCATAGTCTATTTGCGGCTGAATGGAATAAAACCAAAAGGTTATTATGGATGGTAGTCAAATAATTGAGATAGTAGAGCTTGACTTTGCTCATAACTAGCAGCTTCAGTGTAGTGTGTAGAGGGTCTCTATACACTACATCCTACACCAAAATAATTATTTTGAAACAACCATTACAAAGGCCGTTGCTATCAAGTTTAGTTCTGTTAACTATTTGAATACCATCCATTAATACAAACTATTTTTTTTCTAGAACCTCAGCTTCTAATTCTTTCTCTACTATCTTCCCATTCACCTTGCTAACATAGAATCCTCTACTTCCTTCTCGTGAGGTGACCACTTTTTTCAACTCCTGTCCTTCAAACAAGCATCCGACATTATTGTCAAGAGCGTATCCATCCTTGAGTTCTCCACTCTGAATCATCTCCACATAGGAATCTCTTCGTGGTCCTTCAGCAAAATAATGGGGACAATGGCTGCCTTTTAAGAAACCGAGTGCTTCCATAGAAGATAATTTTACTGGCCTTGAATCGGTATTTCCTTGTTCAAACCAACAAATAGAACCTGCACTACCTCCTCCAAGAACTATACCCTGGTCCCAGGCTTTTTTCAAGATTTTATCTATGCCTTGAGCTTTCCAAATGGCAATCATATTTAAAGTGTTACCACCCGAAACCCAGATGGCATCCATGCTAAGTAGGAAAGGCTCAAATTCATAATCCATGCGATAACTGGATACGAACATTCTTTGAACAAAGGGTTGAAACCCTAAGCCATTAGCACGTTCATACCAGTTTAGAATTCTTGAGTCTCTATCAGCCGAAGCTGTAGGAATCAAACAAACTCTTGGGTTTTCTTTTCCAGTTAGGTTAAGGAAGAATTTCATCATTGAATCATCAGTACCTCCACCGGTAACAAAGATTCTTGGTGTTCCTTTAATTTCTGAGTTAGAATCAGCAGGAGTTGTTATTGCTTCATGAGGAATAAAAGGTGCAGCGCCCATCATGCCTGAGGTTTTGATAAAGTCTCTTCTTTTCATAGATTTCTATTTTATAGGTATACCATTTTTTCTGTTCCAAATACGTGTAACATTCTCGACATTTGTACTGGTCCACTTAAAGTCGTACGGTTTCATTGTGCTTCTTTTAATAGAAGCAAGTGAAATGTTATGTTTTGATTTGTCGGTTTTCATGTCAATAACTTTAAAGTACCAATTATTTCTTCAGACTCATTAATCAACCGCTTTTCAATTGTTGCGGCTAACAATGGCAAGTCATCAAAATCGGGTTCGTTTTCAATGACTGCTTCAAGAATTGAATATTTTGGCATTTCATCTTTGTCTTTATTCCATTTAGATGCTTTAAGCAATTCCCAATATTCTTTTTGAGTCTTTACGGTATTGCCTAGTAACCAAATTTCAAACCTCATTTCCAGATGGTTGAGTACCAAGCCTAATTTGAGCTTTTTACTTTTCAAAAAGTCATTGGTATAGTAGAAATAAGTATAATCCATATACCCATGTAGAATGCCAGAAAATGAATATTGCTCAGACAGTCTTTTAATGAAGTCCACTCTCAATTTCATAACAAACTTCACCAACTGATTGTAGGCGATTAAGATATCACCTTTATCAAGTTGTTCTTTATAAATCGCTACATAATGATTCAAGCTTTTCATAGAGTTGTTCTACTATTTTCTACATGCTCCACATTCATGGTGCTCATTAAGATAGGCAATTGTTTCTTTGCAGAGTTGTTCCAAAATTGAAATATCAATGTCGGCTAGTTTTTTCATGTAAATACAAGCTTTCCCCATCTTAAATTTGCCAAATTCCTTTAACAGTTCATCACTTTTCTCCGTCTTTGAATAGATATATAGAGAAAACTGTGCTTTTCTTGGCGAGAAACCTAAAATTGGCGCATCCCCTTCATGACCACTCGCATATTTGTAGTGATAACTGCCAAACCCAATAATGGTAGGGCCCCACATTTTGGGTTCATAGCCAGTCCATTCACTCATTAGTTCTATTAACTTAAAACTGTCCAGTTTTTTCTGTTCTTTATCTACATATGAATTGATAAAGTCTGTTACATCGACTTCTGTTTGGGTGGTTTTATTCTTTGCCATTTGTTTGTTTATTAAGTTATTATGGTCTTGTTGTATCGCTATTTTTTTAAGCCAATTATTTCAGCTATAAGTTCCTTAATTTCTGTCATTGAATACTCTTTATCATTTTGATTAAAAGAACTACTTTCATATCCTAAGTTAATGATCTTCTCTATTAATGTGAAGTAGCATGACAAACAAATATCTGTTTGTCTGAATCATCATTAAATACCTCTTCTTCAAAACTTCCAAACTTGTGGATGATTTTAAATCCACTCCATTTTAGGTAAGCGTCTAACTCTTGGGGAAAATACATTCTCATATCCAGCTTTTGAACAGAATCAAACTCTCCATTAATAAAATAATGCCATTCTATGCGGTTGATCTGGTTTTTTGATTCATATTGCATCTCCTGCTTGATCGCCACTCCCCTACCATCTTCGGTGGTATATTCTGCAATTTGTTGCTGTTCTTTTTCACCTTCAAGGATATAGCGGATATTTGGATTAAAGCAATCCAATAGAAATGAACCTCCATCTTTGAGGTGCTTTTTAACAACGTTTAATGCTTTAAATAAGTCTTCATTTTTATACAAGTGATGGATAGAATTGAATGGTATAAAAATGAGGTCGTATTTCTCAGGTAAGTCTAAAGTTCTCATGTCGGCCTCAATAAACTCAATTTCTACTCCTTCCTCCTTAGCTCTTGTTTTTGCTTGCTCAAGCATGGATGGAGTGAAATCTACTCCGCTAATATCATATCCATCTTTTGCGATAGGGAGCGTTAGTCTACCCGTACCACAACAAAGTTCCAGGATCCGAGCAGCCTTGTTTTTTGGTAGCCATCGCTTGTAAAATTGTAAGTCTGAAAGACTAGTGTTCAAGCCATCATAAATTTTAGCATCATAAATCAAATCCCCAACGGTATAAATGCTTTTCATTTGTGTCTTCAGTTAATTAATAATTTAAGTGCTCTCCGATCTTTTCTGTGAAATTTGGGATAACGCATGTTCAAAACAAATGATAGGCTGGTTCATTTTGTTTTAGATTCATTTAGCGTTTTCCTGTCGATACTTTTATTTTGGTAAGTATCCTCGATTTGCTCATTCCATCTAATTTTTGCCATTCCATTCCTCCTTTACGTTCTAGCATAGGGTATTTCGATTCGTAAGGAATCATTCCTATGCTAAAGTCATGTTCTTTTGCATTTTTATTCGAGCTGCGTAACCACTCAAAGCTAACATAGAAATCATTTTCTGGAGTTTTAATTTTGTAATTGGAGAGAGCCACTTTGTTTTTTCCCGATTTTATCCGCACAAGCACTTCTCTGGAATGCAAGAGGTTGCCTGGACATTGGCATTCTTCATTCAGATCGTAGAAATACATTCTCATCGGTATGGCAATACTTGCCGATTTTCCGACTTTGAATGCTATTTCATTAATGTATCCTGTGACTTTGTTTTCATTAGCAATCCTTGATGCAACCTGATGATTGCTTTCCACATAAGATTGGTAATAGAAATAGGGGTTTTTAATAGAATAATCAAGAGTTACATCTTCCATTTTCATGCTCTTGTCACTAACTACTTCAACCAGATTTAAATTAAACTCTTGGGGAATTAAGGTAATGGTATCATTTTGTTGATACTTTTGAATTTTGATCCTTTCTGATTGGTAGCCAAGATGCGAAATCACTAAGTCAGTAGTAGAATCCATGCTTTCTTGACAGATAAAACTAAACTTACCATTCTCATTGGTATATGTCCCACATGACAATTTTCCTAAGTATACTGTAGCAAATTCGATGGGTTGACCTTTATCGTTTACTACAACTCCCACAAACTCATTTTGAGCAGCAAGCTGACTTTCAAATAGAAACATAAGGCCAATAAAGAACACCGTGAATTTTAAATGAATATTCATAAAAATGTATTATATGCTATAGCTGAATTTATACAAAGTAGTTCTTAAAATAACAGGAGAGTGAACTGTAGTAATAAACGCACGAAGTATATTGATATTTTAGTCTTTGTTGGATGGGTTCATTAACCCATTCAGCGGGTAGCAGGACAATTATTGCAGGAAATAGATGGTTAATAAGTCCTAATATTTTACAAAGGCATAGCTTCTTCAACCAAACTGACCCAATATTCTATTCCAGTAGGAATGATGTCGTCATTGAAGTCATAGCGAGCAGAATGCAAACCTTGGCTATGAATAGAATCAGGCCTATCTGGATCTCCCTGTCCTATCATTACAAAACATCCTGACTGTTCTTGTAGCATGGCACCAAAATCTTCACCAGCTAGTACGGGTGTAAATTCATCATCTACCTGATCCTCACCTACTATTCGCTTAGCAATTGCTGCACAAAAATGTGTGGCATTAACCTCATTTATTGTGGGTTCGAGATTGCGTTTATAACTGTATTCCACAGTTGCTCCAAACGCACTTCCTATCCGTTTGGCTATTTCTTCAATTTTATCCTCAATGAATTGTCGGGTGTTCTGATCGAACGTACGAACTGAACCTTTTAATTTTCCTGCTTCAGGAATAATATTGTGCGCTCCTGTTCCAGCATTAAAATTGGTGATCGACAGCACTGCCGGTATACTCGGATCAATATATCTACTAACCAGTAATTGTAAAGCACTGATGATATGGCTACCAATAACAATAGGGTCAACTGTTTTGTGTGGAATCGCTGCATGTCCTCCTTTACCCATAATCGTTAGTTCAAATATATCTGAACAAGCTAAAATCGGTCCAGGGCACATTGCAAAGGTACCTTTGGGTAAATAAGGCCAATTGTGCATGCCATAAATTTTATCGCAAGGAAACGCTTGAAACAAACCATCCTTAATCATGGCTACCGCTCCCAATTTGCCTTCTTCTGCAGGTTGAAAAATAAAATTTACCCTACCATTAAAATTTCTTGTTTGAGATAAGTATTTAGCGGCCCCCAGCAGCATGGCAGTATGCCCATCATGACCACAGGCGTGCATAAATCCATCTTTACCTGATTTCCATTCGAAAGTATTTTCTTCTAATATTTCCAATGCATCCATATCTGCACGTAGACCGATGGCTTTACCTGAATCATTTCTTTTGCCTTCAATACTAGCCACCACGCCTGTTGTAGCAAAGCCAGTCTGAAAAGGGATTCCCCATGCGCTCAATTTTTCAACAATCAGATTCATTGCAAACTCCTCTTTGTAAGCTATTTGCGGATTTTCATGCATTTTTCTTCGGTAAGAAGTTATTTCATTTTTAAGGTTTTTCACCTCTGTCCTAATGTTCATAAAACTTAGTCTTTTGGATTAATAAATAGGTTCAATAAATAAAAACATAAGTGGTACATTCTTGCGTCAGAACATCTATTGAGGTATTACCTTGTTTAGTTCCTTTTTATCTGATAAATCAAGTATTTCTTCTGCCTGTTTATAATAAAACATCAATTGATCTTCTCGGGCAACCAATTCACGAAAGTAGTTTGACATTACTTCCAAGTTTGCTTTAGCATCCTTCTCTACGTTTACGTCTTTTGTTTCAAACAATGCTATCATCTCAAAGGCAGGTTTAAAAGTTGTTTCTTGTTGATTATATATTCTTGATATGATTACCCATTTGTCATAATCAATATTCACGACTAGAGGATGAGATTTGGCAATATCCCAAGCATCACTGATTGGAGTTCTACCCATAAATGTTCCTTTGGTTAATAGTTTTTCTAAAAGGATAAATTTATTAGTTATAAATTCATCTATGAATACTGGATGCTTAGAAAGACTGTCTAATTTTTTGTTTATCTCCCGATGGTAAGGAACCCATACTTGCAAGAGTGATAAATTGTCTTTTATCTCAGATTTTATAGTCGTTAACAACTCATCTGATTCTTTTCTTTGTTTTCTTTCTTCAATTCTTTCGCTTAAATATAAGCCCAATACTACGCTAAATACAATTAGGAGAAATTGAGTTACAATCTGTTTTATATTATTACTTGTTTTCTCCATAGTTATATGAATTTAAGCTGGTTAATTTGCTTTAATTATTGAATGATTATAAGAGTATGTTTTTCATTTTTCTTAATTGGGCAGAACTTATCTAATAAGTATTTGAGCTCACCTTTTTCATTCAGTTAGTCACCCTGTTTTAAATCGTTCAAGTTTTTCTTTCAATTCGGTTCTTCTGTTTCTACTCTGTAGGTCATGCACCTTATTGAAATTCTGTGAAGATTGGTGAGTATTAAAACCGACTTAATATATTCAAGCTTATTAAGCCAGGGATAAGGTCTAAGTTTTTTTTGATGTTTACAAATAAGACACTGGTGCACATCCTCTATAATAAGATGTGCGCCAGTATGATGGAGATTCCAAAACATGAGTTATCCCGAATTTTCGATTAATTCGAAAATTCGGACTTTTTAAATTCCAAGCTACGCCTTTCTGTATAATAACGTAATTATCAACACTTTACTTTAATTCTTCCTTTTTGGTTTGACCCAAAAACAAAGTCAAAAAAGTCAAGGCTGTATTGGTCTTGGATTAATCAATGATTTTCTGATAAGAATTTTCCAATTCATCTTGAATGACAAAGGCTAGTCCATCAGCAACCACCTCTAAGTCGACAGATAATATTTCTGTTTGAAACGCCCAGCCTGAAGGCAGATCCAAAGTAGCACCAAGTGATGCCAGGTCCTCAATCATCAAATCAGGGATTATTTTTCTGCTGTAGGATTGCATTACGTATTCTTCCCCCTGTGGATTGACCAGTTTATATACTTCAGTCCCCGCTTTGAAAATATAGGTTGTGGAGCGTTGAACCTCATTTTCTGAATACAACCCATCATCACCAGGTCCACTAATTTGTGCAGCTAATTGCATTTGTAGCGTGCCAAAAGTAGCTATTTTATCAAATCCACTGCTCCCATTATTCTCACCTCTTATAATTTCGCTCATGAGCCAATGTCTTGGTCCATTCAGTACTACCTTGACGGCTCCTAATTCGTTGGTTAAATCATCAGCGTTTAGTGCATACCATTGATCTTCTGGACTGTCATTGAAACCTGTTGTAACGTACACTTCTGTTACCAGTCCGTCGCTACATTCGAATGTTGGAAGTACTTCCGCATATCTGAAATTTCTTAAATCTGAAGGAGGGAGCAGGAACTGTGTTCTCTCTTCATTTGGAATAGGGCTATTGAAATTTGCACAATCAAGCTCCCATTCACTAGAGTAGAAATCTACAAGTCGATTGGCAATCTCGACACCTTGGTCTTCTTGCAAGAAGTGTCCTGCTTCAGGAAGCCTCACGTGAGGTTTTCCGGCCGCACCAGGCACATTATCAGTAAAATTTTGTTGAGCTTCACAAGTACCCAGACTCCCAGCATCATTCGCTCCCCATATGGTAAGAATAAGGTTTTGTATAAGCTGTAAGGCCAGCCCAGGCTTGATCATTCACTCCTGCTAATTCATTTACCAATGATGGAAACACCCTAACCCCAGCCATATACACCCTGTTTGGAAAAGGCGCATCATAAGCCTCCTCTACATCACTTGAAAGGTCATACCAGCTTAAAGCTTCCAGTATTTCAGACGCTTTGAAAGATGCTCCCTTCATGGAGTAGTTGGCCCATTTGCTGAATTCTTCAGGATCTGGTTCAGCAATCAATATGCAATCCTCATAGAAGGGTATCTGCTGCGCAGGGATATCAGCAAAAGGAGATACTAAGTCTTCCGTTTCATTTGGATTCTCAATTGGGTCTAAAGGTTGGAAACCTTGGGGCAACACTGGCAGTTGACCATTTCCTACACTTATTGATGCAAACCAGTCTGGATTAAGTCCAGCTACCCTTAGACCAATAAGGCTTCCCCAGTCTTGTACAAACAAATTAATATCACTCAATCCCAGTTGCTGTATAAATCGTTCCAGTCGATCACCGTGCCCCAAATAACTATATTCAGAAATATCTATGGGTTTGTCAGAACGTCCCATTCCTAAATGGTCCATGGCAATAACTCTATATCCAGCATCCGCCAATACGGGTATCATGGTTCGATATAAGTAAGACCAACTAGGTTGACCATGAAGCAATAGTACCACCTCACCACTAGCTGGTCCAGCTTCTACATAGGCTTGTCGCAATCCATCAAGTTCAACATATTGGTAAGCATAAGGCCAGTCAGGTAGGTTTTGAAAATACTCTTCAGGGGTTCTGACGAATAATACTCCATTGGAAGTAACAAGGGTATCTATAATGTTTTCATCGAACTGATCATTATCTACTTGAATATCATCTTCCTTTTCACAAGCAAATAACAAAAAGACTGAAAGAAATAATGTCGATAAAAAGAATCGAAAAATCAATTTATTCATTTTAATTGGTTTGAAGTTTTACTAATTTGAATTCCAATACAAATGAATAATGATTGCGATTTACTTAAGGGGAGTGATAAAGTGGAATGAACAAATGGAAGAGTAGATTGAACATTGGGTTAGGGTATTTGGGTTTATTTTTTCAGCTTGTTTAATCGGGGATACAGACATGGTCGCCATGCACTTTGTTAGCTTCCATTTCTATTTTTCTCATATCTTTTCACTTGGTTAATCCAATTAAGTATAAAGTTTTTTACAGGATACTTAAAAATCTCGTCGATTTCTTCATCATTTATTCTCACGATTCCCCATTCCTGTTTATCGTCATGAATTAATCCTTCATTCCTTAAAGCCTTATCTTTTAGAATTATTAGTGGTAGATCAAGGGATCTTGCTATAGCTGCTTCAATATGGAGCCAGGGACTAGTGTAGCTCTTATTTTTTATTTCACTTTCTTGTTCACTTCCTCTTTTTTCAAAGCCAACGCAAACGAAGTACCTTTCTAAAGGTATTTACCTGATTACCTACTTTTTCAATAACTCCAGCTGATTCCACACCTAAGATCTTCGGAAATTTATTGCCAGTAAACATTTTCATACTTCCATTTCTTACCCTATAATCCCATGGGTTAACTGATGTATAGTAGTTTTTTACTAATACTTCATCCGATGATACAGTTGGCATCGGCAAATCTGTCAATTCAAGTTCATTTACTGAACCATATCGATTAATAATTACTGCTTTCATATTTCATAACACTGTTATTTGATTAATAAAAAAATTCTCAGCCTTTTAATTCCAATTTACCTATCAGCTTCTATATACCTTTAAAAATTGATGGTAATGGATGTTTCTAATCCTTCGAGTGTATTTTCTCTTGCAGTGTTCAATATGTCTGCAGTATGGATAATGAAATCTAATTCCTGAACAGATTCTTTAACCTGATCACCGACTGTTTGAGTATTTTTCATCAATGAAAGATCAGCCTGGATAAAATGAGCATTTTCGCCAAACTCCTCCATAAATGACTGCCCCTTTACCTTACTTCTACCCACTATGAAAACCCTATGCTGCTTTGCAAGTACGTTTGCCAAGGCTCGACCTATTCCATCTGTACCTCCGACTATTAAAATTGTTCTTTTACTCATAATTACAACTTTTTATATAACACCGTTATTTTTAAGTGAAAAAATTTTTATCCCTCGTTTTTTATAGCATAAATGAATCGCTTGATCATTTCTTCTAAAATCGTAATATACTCTTGCTCATTTTTGCTTGTAGAATCTTACGTAATGGCTATATATCCATGCATCATTGCCCACCAATTAAAAAATTGCGACTTTGTAGTTGGTTGCCCACTAAGCTGATTTATTAGTGAGCGAATCGGTTCAGAAGTATATTTCAATGCAGTGCTATCAGCTTTTGGGCAGTTTGTACCATCCATTTGAAACATCAAACTATAATATACCTGATGTGTCTTGGGAAAATCGTAGTAGGCCAAGTTGAGCACAAGGAATTGCTCTTCAGGTGTTTTCTTTTTTTCAATTGCTGTTATCATTGTTTGCCTCAGCATATTAAATCCTTTTTTTTTGGATAGCCGACATTAAGCCCTCTTTGCTACCAAATTCAGAATAAATCTTGATGGTACTGTAGTCGATACGCTTGGAAATATTTCGAATAGAAGCTTTTTCCCAACCGCTTTCTGTAGCAATATCAATTGCCG
>JBCBCD010000041.1:0-16141 GCA_038530915.1 Bacteroidota bacterium | reverse complement strand
TTTTTAGTATAACTCAATGTCCAAAAAAATCTTGATAACTTCACTTCCGACGACAGGCCGTGAGGTGATGAGTCTGCTCGCATATCATTAGTGTGAAAAATTCAATCTATACCTAATTAATATTAAAGTTAACCCCCAACCAAAGCGAACCACCAAAGATCACATCTTCGATCAATAAGTTGGTGCCTCTCAAATAACCTCTGTCTGCGTTGGTGAAGTTTCTCGCTTCAAAGAATACAGAGTAGTTTTTATTCAAATAGTAGTTAAAGGCAAAATCAAACTGACTGAAAGCTTTCCAATACGTATCATCATTGATGGGATTACTAGGATCATTATCTCTTGCATGACGTACATGGCGGCCTACATGATTGAATGCCAAGCGGGTGTCAAACTTATCGGTTTGGTAGAAAAGCTGCGTGTTCAATATTGTTCTTGGCATATTGGCTATGCTGGTTACATATTGATCGGAAGTTATTTCTCTTCTTCCTGAGACGAAGGTGAAGTTAGTACTTACCCCCATATTGCTTAAAAAGCCAGGAAGTATATCTTCAAAATCACTCTTAATCAGGTTGACTTCAAAGCCTGTCACATCAAAACCTAGTGTATTGAAGTTTGTCGTAACTAAGTAGCCATTGGTAGGATCTACAAATTCATTGGATTGAATGTCATCCACTACATTCTTGTGGAAAATCCCAAATGAGAACAAGCTACTTCCATCATCAAAGTAATATTCTAAATTCAAATCAAAGTTGTCTGCTTTTCTGGGTCTCAAATCCGGATTCCCTTCTGATCTTCTTTCATTGGCATCATCTACAAAAGCAACCGGTGCAATTTGCTGGTAATCTCCTCTACCAATGGACTGATTGTAACCTGCCTTGATTCTGATTTGTGGAGTAAGATCTAAAATAGCATTTAAAGTAGGCAGAAAGTTGGTGTAATCATTCTGCTGAGTCAGCGTAACATTTTCATTGCGTTCACCATTGATTTCAGGAATTCTGGTCAAATCGGTTTGTGTATCTTCAAAACGGAAACCACCTACTAAAGAAAGATTATTCAACCTCAATCGGCCCATCAAATAAGCTGCAAATACGGTTTCATCAATGATAAACCTATTGCTCAGATTGTATCTGCCGGCACGATTTAGGATGGTACCAAAATCATTATTCAAACCTTCAAGATTGGTATTTTCTGCAACCCAGTTCTCAAAAGCATGTGTATCGAAATGGATCAAACCAACTTCTCCATTGTTAAAAAATGGATGAGTATATGATTGAAGTGGAAAATCGGCAAAAGTCAAAGGCAAACTGTTGTCATAATTCACTGACATATCAATGCGATCAAATTGATGTTCTACATCTCGATAACTGATACCGGTTTTGAAACCAAAGCCATCTGCACTATTGCCCATATTGAAGGCATAGTTTAATTGACCTGCCAATGCTGCTTCATTATCGCGATAAGCTCGACCACCAATGTAATGGCTGTCCCAATTGGCAGGATTGGTATACACATCCGGATTGTCAAAATTCAATGTAAAATCATCAATGTCTGTTCCTATGGTGTAAGTTCCGGAAAGTGCTTCATCGAAAGCAAAATCAAAACCTCCCCAAGGGCCATCTTGCCCTAAATAGCCTTCAGCATATCCCAGCTTTCCATCAATTTTACTTTTCCCCATTTTGTAATAAGTATCAAATACCACATTGGTCATTCTATGTTCGATCAGGAAATAATCGTAAGCCAATTGTACCCTGCCTCCATTGAATGATCCACCTTCCATTGTTACGCTGTTCTCGTCATAGGCAAGGTTTCTGAAACGATTTTCCATCCTTACCTCATCGTCCGTCTTTTTGTAAAAATTGGCAGAGACTCCGGCATAGAAATTGCGATTTGGTTTAAATTCAAGTTTACCAAAACCACCATACCTTTCAATCAAGTTGTCATAAGTCGTTCCATAAAAACGATCCGGAACAGGCAGGTTAGGATCATTATTCAGGAAGTTGTAGTTACGCTTGGGAACTTTCAATTCATCTCTGTCTTTTCTGTTGTAACTCCCTGATAAAACCAATCCCAAGGTTTTATTTTTAAAAAAGCGCTTGGAAATGGTCAAATCCGAACGAACTGAAAGACCATTTTGATCCACTTTGTTTCTAAACAATTCCGAACGAGGAATTTCATCAAAGTTGTACTTACCTACTGTTGCTCTACCGGTTACAAAGAAATCTTCTTTGTCGAAAGCACTTCTGGTTCTTAAGTTGAAAGTACCACCAATGGCATTCGCATCTTGATCAGGAGTTCGAGATTTAAAGACTTCAACAGTGGCTACTGCTGAAGATGGAATGGTTTCAAAGTTAGTCACCCTGGAGCCTCTACTCATACTGGGTAGGTACATGCCATCTATGGTTGAAAAAGTAAATATAGGAGGCAAGCCCCTTACACTTACCAAAGTAGCTTCATCTTCCTGGAAAACAGTATGTACACCTGCTATTCTTCTGGCAGCATCTGCTACTGCAAAATCAGGCAATCGACCAATGTTATCCTGACTTAGGAAATCTGCAATTTGAAGGTTGAGTCTCTTAGAAGCAATGGCATTGAGATTTTGTCCTTTAAAACTTTTTACCACAATTTCATTCAAAGCGGTAGCACTTACTTCCAAGGATACATTCACTTGTGCTTGACCATTTACATCAATTTCTTTCGCTTCATAACCCACATAAGAAACCACCAAAGTAGCGCCACCCTCATCAGGAATTGCCAATGAAAAGGTGCCATCAGCATCCGTTACTGTCCCCATCCCGGTTTCTTTGACAACTACGGTTGCTCCTACTAAAGGTGTACCTTCTTCATTGCTCACTTTACCATTTACTACCTGATCATAAGGTAAATCTTTTGTAGAAATTTGATATACTACTGAATGCTGCAAATCAACCAGAGCCTCAGATAAAATGTCTAATTCCGGTATAGTAATCCGTTCTTGATCATCCATTTCACGATCTCCTTCAAAAACATAAATGTATTTTTTATACACAGAAAAACTCAAGCCCGTTTTTCCAGAAATAAAATAAAGAAAGTCTGCCAATGACATCTCTTCACTTTCACTACTGAGCTTGATGTTTTCTATTTCAGCTCTATCGAATGTAAAAGAATAATCTGTTTGCAATTGAATGTGCCTGAAAGCTTGTTCCAATTCTACTTTATTCCAATTAGATTGGATCAAAGTTTCTTTCAGACCTTGGGCATCTGCATTGTAAGCCACTGCTGTAGAAATAAACAGTGTTTGCAAAATAGCCACATATATGAAGAACTTGGACATCTCCCAAATTTTCTTTGTCAAATTAAATTTCATAATTTTGAGCGTTATTGTGATGATAATAACCTTCCTGTTCATCCCGTGCTGACTTGCCGCTTCCAACTGGTTGTCAGCTTTCTAGATGAATCAAGAAGAAAAAATTTACAATGGACCGATGGGTGTCTTACCTGTCGGTTTTTTTAATGCTATACTGTTTGTTGCCTAGGTATTCAAATCGATAGTCGGCTACAGCCTCAATTCCTTTTATTACTTCATCGATATTGTCGTCATCAATGTCAAATCGGTGTACTAACTTAGTTTCTGAAGTAAATCCATCCGGTATCTTGATGTTTACTCCATACCATTTTTCTAACTCGTTTGCAACGTCCTGAATATCAGGATCATCCAGAATGACAATATTGTCTTTCCATGCATAATCGTCATCATCGTAGATATCAACTTTGTCCACCTTAGCGGTCATACGTTGATAGGTCAGTTGTTGTCCGGGTAATAAATTTGTCGTATCTGTTCTGGTTGTATTGAGTTGAGGGGTTTCCACACGTACGCGGCCTTCGACTAAAGTGACCTGAACCAGTGTATCCCCAACTATTGATTTGACATTAAATGATGTCCCTAAAACTTTCGTATTTACATTGTTAGAAATCACAATGAATGGTCTCGTCGGATCTTTGGCTACTTCAAAAAAAGCTTCTCCTTCCAGCTCAAGCTGCCTGAGGTTTTTATCAAGCGGTTCCTGGTAAATGATCTTACTTCCTGTTTTCAACCAAATCTTCGATCCATCACTTAATGCAATTGGTAATGCTTTCAGATCAGGGTTGTATTGTTCAATTCCTTGAGCCTCCAGATTGTTTTCTGGTCGATTGAATATAAAGAAACTTACGAAAAGAAGTAAGATACTTGCTGCTATGGCCACAGCTGACCTGACTATTTTCAATTGTCTTACTTTTCCTTCCTGATCCGCCTCTTTTCTAGCGGCATCCAAACTTGCCTTCATGGAAGTTCGTTTTTCAAGTGAGAGCCTTGGTTTTTCTTGCCCAACGGCTTCCCAGTCTTGTTTTAACAAAGCTTCCAATTCACTTAGGTCATCGACTACAAACATTGCCTTGAGTTGCTCCAGTTCCTCCTGCGAACACCTTCCATTTGTGTATTTTTCTATTAGTTGATTTAAGTAGTTCATTAAATAATTTGACGTCAAAAACTTTCTAGTAAATATTTACGCCCTGTAAACGGATGGGAAAATGAGTACCCCTATTTTGATGAGAATTTTTTTTTTGTGTGTTGTGTGTTGTGTGTTGTGTGTTGTGTGTTGTGTGTTGTGTGTTGTGTGTAATACGAAATTTGTTTTTTTGATTTAGGTTTTTGTAAATCCTTGATTTATAGAAACTTTCTTTTTAGGCTTTTACTTCAATGTAATATGCTTATAGTTTATTCTATTATTCTGCATAAGATACTATTCTCCTGGTTTCATTGAATCAGTTTAAAGGCTAAATTGATGGCATTCTTAACTAAAATGGAAAAGATGGGAGTGGAAAAAGATGGGTATGGGTTTGAGAATTTACATGCTTGGCAGCGTTCTAAATTGTTATCCTTATTGATTTATAAGATAACAGCTGAATATCCCGACAACGAGAGGTATGGCTTGATTTCACAGATGCGAAGAGCTGCAGTAAGCATACAATCTAATATTGCTGAAGGATCTGCACAGAATACAAATAAAGATCAGAACCATTTTTATACCATGTCATACAGTAGTCTGATGGAATTGCTGAATCAATTGGTTCTAAGTTATGATTTAAAGTTCTGCTCAAAAGAATACTATGAAGAAGTAAGAAGTGAGATAGCTATTGTTTCAAAGTTGATAAACGGGCTCAGGAAAAGTCTACGCTAATCGACATGTTGACGAAACTTCCAGCACACACAACACAAGACACACAACACAAAACCAAAATCAAACATTCTCTCTTAATGTCTTCAAAGCGGCCTGCATTTGATTTTCAACAGTTTTAATAGAAATAGAAAGTTCATCTGCTATTTCCTTGTAGGTGAGGCCATGAAAGCGACTGAGCTGGAAGATTTTTTTGCGTTTTTCGGGAAGCGCGTTGATAGCTATGTAGAGCTTTTTTAGTTTAGGGTTTTGTGGGGATTCATGCTCCTTATTAGTTGACTGTATGCTATTTGGATTGAGCAACTCTTCTTTGAGGAGATCTTTACGGAAATGATCGATAAGGATGTTTCTGGCGATGGTAAAAACAAAGGCTTCGTTGATTTTTCCTCGTGTGAGTAGTTTCTTTCTTTCCCAGATTCTGAGAAATACATTTTGAACGATGTCTTCAGCCAGTGCCTCGTTTTTGGTGCGCTTCAGGACAAAGAAGTAAATTCTTTCCTGATAGGTATCATACAATTGATTGAAGATTCGCTCTGCCTTTGTCATTGCAAGTGAGTGTGTTATCTTGACAAATCTAAGGCAAAAGTGGAGTTGATGACAAAGCAGTGTATTATTTTTTTGTAAAGAAAAAATAGCCCCATCTTTTTATAAGCTCAAATATTGACCAAAATTCAAGCTTTTATTCCTGCTGAATTTCATGATTCCACAATTCTTTGCCATCGGAATCAAAAAAGGTAAGTTTGATTTTTCGTTCACTTCTTTTTCCTTCAATCTCCAGAAAAGCAAAGTTACGTTGTTGGATATGACTTCCAGGAATTCGATAACTATTGTTATCCTCACGTGTATTGGGTGATGCTGTTAATGGTGAAGAAGTGATTTCCCAAATTGAGTTTCCTCTGCCATTGATCATTTTACTCAGTTCTCCAAAATGCTTATCTCCCGTTAGAAAAATGACATTTTTTATGTTGTTGGCTTCAATTTCTTTGAGTAAGTAAGTTCTTTCTTCGTGGTAGTTACTGATGTAGTTCTGATTTTTCACATTAAACGAAGACGACAAAACCAAGCCACCAACAGCCACGAACTTGAAAGTGGCTTCACTAGTACAGAGGGCGTCAATCAGCCAATCAGCTTGTTCTTTTCCGAGTATGGTTCTTTCACCTGTCACTCTTTTTTGCGGAGATCGCCAATATCTATTATCTAATAAAAAGAAATCACAATCTGCATGAGAAAAAGAGGTTACTGTAGCTCCCATACTGTTGATTTGTTGAGTGGGATTGGCCCAAAACTCATGAAACACCTCCAACGCATTTTCTTTACCAATAAAGCTGCGATCAGAGTCATTGGGGCCATAATCGTGATCATCCCAGATGGCATAATTTGCAGACCGAACTAACAAATTGCGCATTTCCACTAACTGACGGGCATGAGTATACCGATATTGTATCCCTTGCTTCGAATGCCAGTCTTTTTCGTGTAAATAGATATTATCTCCCAACCAAAACATGAGATTAGGATTTTTCTGCGCAATAGATTCAAAAATTTGATAATCCCCTCCTTTGGGTGCAATGCCTTCATCATTGATGTATACACAACTACCCATTGCAAAATTAAAATCGATATTCTCTGCATTAGACAAAGGTGGAGTCTTAAAATGATAAGCTGCTGATTCGACCGTCTCCTTTTCATTTATAATCAACTGATAAATATAGGAAGTATTGGCTTGAAGTTCATCAAGTTGGAAAGTGTTTGTAAAAGCAGTTCCCGAATTGATGCTTACAGCTTGTGTTCCCTGCCATAAAGTTGTTTTATCTTCATTTTTCTTGTATATCAGTTTTACGTTTGCATCTTGTTGTAGTTGCACCCATACAAAAGCATGATCGTAGGATACGTGTCCAAGCATAACTGTCGCTCTAGTTTTATCAAGTTGAGCATTTAACAGTGCTAAGCAAGTAGAAGATATCATAAGAATCAAGAGCATCCTTTGAAAAACTATTTTCATATAAAATTAATTTAAAGAGTAGGCCAGGTTTTGAAAAGCAAAAATGTCGATTTCAAAACCCAGCATAAACACAATACTTTCTCAGGGCTACTAAATGTGATTTTAGCCAAAATAAGACCTACCTATTTAGATCCGTTTAAAAAAGTGCTTTATATTTTATTGGAGATTATCTACAATTTCTCTTTAGGTTTTTACCTCTTGTTGGCCAGTTAGAATTTGCCAATCCTGATGCAGATACTTGTAATGCATACACATTTCCACTGTAATCCTGGAAGTACAATATTCCATCTTCTGTCAATGCTGGAGAAGTCCAAATTGCCTGGTCCCATCTTTCAGCCGGATCATCAGTTGCTACTTTGTAATTAAACTTTATCGTTCCATCTGCTCTGAATGCGTATAAGTTACCATCATTGAATGTGATGTAAACCGTACCATCTGCCCCTACAGTAGGAGTACCTAAAATATCACTTTGGAAAGATGGGTCTTCAGAACTAGGTGCAAAAGTATATTTCCATTGTTCCGTACCATTCGCATTAATGGCATAGAATACAGCCGCATCTGAAGTAGGACCTCTTTTTGTACCCACATAAATGGTTCCATCTTCACCTAATACCGGACCACCTAAAAATGGATTGTTATCTACTGTTGTAAACTTCCATTTTTCTGTTCCATCACTGTTTAATGCATAAAAGATACCACCATCATCACCAAAATAAATCGTACCATCTGCATCCATACATGGAGAAGCTTTAATTGGAGCACCTGCTGTGTAAGACCACTTCTCAGTTCCATCCGTATTCAAGGCATACAATTTAGCATCATCCGAACCCACATAAATGGTTCCATCAGAACCAATTGCTGCATCTACTCTCACTCTTGCACCAGTTTCGAAAGACCATTTTTCTGTGCCATCTGCATTCATAGCGTACAACTTTGCATCGTCAGAACCAAAGTAAATCGTCCCATCTGCTCCAACTGCCGGAGAAGCATTAAAAATAGAAGCTCCCGTTTCATAACTCCATTTCAAAGAACCATTTGAGTTTAAAGCATACAGCTTATTGTCCTGTGCAGTTACATAGATTGTTCCATCATCTGCAATAGCTGCACGAGAACGCACTCTCGCTCCTGTTGCATAAGACCATTTGATACTGCCATTAGTCGGATCAACTGCGTAAACGTTAAAATCTTGAGAACCAAAATACAAGGTACCATCATCACCAATTGCCGGGGCAGAAGGAGAAATAGTAGCTGTACCAACTTGTTCAGCCCACAACTCAGCAAATGCATTGATTGAAATCATCATTGAAAATGGAGTACTTGCTCCTTCATTGTCTGTTACAGTTAGTGCTACTTCGAACTCACCTGCTTCTGCATATGTATGCTTAGGATTTTGTTCTGTAGATGTGTTTCCATCTCCGAATGCCCAATCCCAGCTTTGGATGGTTCCATCCGGATCACCAGAATTATCTGTAAATGAAATTTCATCTCCCACTGTTGCTGCACTTGGTGTAGCAGTAAATAAAGCAACCGGTGTTTGATTGGGTGTCGGTGGATCATCATCATTGTCACAGCTTGTGACCCCAAAAGCGACAAACAACACCAAAATAGCGAACGCTTTTAGTTTCAAAAAATCTAGGTTTTTCATAATAAATTTGAGTTTATAATCAAGTGAATTGTTAAAGCAAGTTGTATGGATCAATAGCCATTATTTTGTATCAATACTCCCTGACTAATCGCGATTTCAACATCAGGAATAGGAAAATATTCATGTTTGCCAGCCTGAAAATTGGCATTGTTCAAGTAAGTACGAAGTGCTTTTTCTTTATCGATGTATGCATTCATTACTTCTGCAGCAACTCCCCACCTTACCAGATCAAAGAAGCGATGACCTTCCATGGCTAATTCTAACCTTCTTTCCAATCGAACTGCTTGTAGGGCTTCTTCCTTAGAATTCCAAGCAGATGCATAGGGCTCTACTTTATAATTTGCTGCCTTTGAGCCATCCTGATGTACAACATAGCCTCCATTTTTTGCTCTGTCTCTGACTTGGTTGATGTATTGTCTGGCTGTTTCTAAATCCCCCAACTCAATCATGCATTCCGCTTTCATCAGGTACAGATCAGCTAGTCTAATGATGCAATAGTTTTCACTATTTGTGTAGTAAGGGATATTGATTACTGTTTCTGAATTGACCGGATATAGCTGTTTTTTTCCAGCATACGGACCATAAGTTGATACTCCTCTTGTCCAGTTTTCACTATAAATTCCTGCATTGAAAAAAGGAATGCCCGGTCGACCAACGGTATGATCTAGTCTTGGATCCACAAAATCATTGTCACGAAGCATATTTGTCGATGCAGGAAGTCCACTTTCAGTTGTTTTGTAACTATTGACCAGATTTTGACTGGGTGTATGAAAGCCATATACTCGGGGGTAAGGTCCACCCAATCCACTTAATCGATCCCCTACATTGCCATCCCAACCATAAGTAGATCCGACATCAGGAGTAGAAGAAGGCAAGCTTGGGTCCAAAGAGTGCTGAACAGCAAACAAACATTCCGGACAGAATTCGTTGCCCTGATTGTTGAGTTTTTGGAGAAAAACTTCTTCAAAATTGTCTAACAAATAATGATTTCCAGGTTCTGCCAGTACTCTATCAATCGCTTCATTGGCTTGGGTCCATTCTTGCTGATACAAATGTGTTTTAGCCAAATAGGCCCAAGCTGTGACACTGGTGACACGACCTACGTTTTCTTGTACTGCTGGTAAATATTGAGTAGCAAATTGGAAATCTTCTTCAATCAAATCCCATAACTGCTCACTGGTAAAATCACGGTTGCTAATGGTTTTCATCGCTTCCGGGCTGGTCAACTCATTGATGTAAGGAATGTGGTTGTAGATTTTCTTCAATTCAAAATAATAATGGCCTCTCAGTACTCTTACTTCAGCCAAACGGGTATTTCTCATTTCTTCCCCCCATCCCTGGAAATTGAGGATCACATTTATTGCGGTATTCGCTCTGGACACCCCTTCATAACAAGCTTCCCATTTAATCAAAGCGCCCTGATTATTGGCTGCCGCAGCAAAAACTTCTAGTTGGTGCACATCACTACCGTCAGAAATTCCACTGCTCCCTTTGTAAGCATCATCTGAAACCACATCACCATACACCCAATTAGAAGGACTGCTTCTATGCGCATTGGTAATCTGATTGTATTGACCATTTAAAAGACTGTAGACCCCAATGATCACTCCTTCTACTCCTTCTTCTGATATTTCAAAAGTCTTTTCTGATAATTCGCCCCGTGGTGAAACATCCAAAAAATCATCACAACTAAACATAGATAAGCCTATTGCCCCTATTAGGAACATCAATACAAGTAATCTCATATTTTAAAAGTTTAATGAAAGTCCTGTTAAGAAAATGCGTGCATTGGGATACACTCCCCTATCCACTCCGATATCCAGGTTTCTTCTTGTATCAAAACTATTGACCAGACCAATTTCGGGATCAATCCCTTCGTAAGAAGTCAGTGTAAGTAAGTTCTGGGCTTGTGCATAAATTCTTAAAGACCGTCCCTGGTTTTTACCTAAAGCAAAAGTGTAGCCCAATTGAATATTTTTAATCCGTAGAAAAGATCCATCTTCAATGAAGTAAGTAGAAGGCCTCAGTTCATTATTGACATCGACTGCTGCCAATAATGGGACGTCTGAGTCAGTGTTAATGGGTGACCAAGCATCTAGCGTTCTGACATGCCTGTTCCCCAAGTCGTAATAGAAATCTGTATAGTATCGAGTGAAATTATATATCTCAACACCTTGTACTCCTTGAATCAGCAAGCTGAAATCAAAATTTTTATAATACAGATTGGCATTGAAGCCAAAAAATAGATCCGGGTGAGGATTACCTATGATGGTTTTATCATTATCATCGATTATCCCATCCTTATTCAAGTCGCTGAACTTAAGTCTGCCTATTCCTTTCCCTTCTTGCGTGGCATGTGCTTGTACTTCCTGTTGGGTTTCAAAAATGCCCTCAACCACATGCCCATAAAATTGGCTGATGGGTAATCCTTCTTGTGTAACCGTAAGGATCAGGTTTCTGGAATAGGTGTTGTTAACGAGTCCTGTTAGTTGGACCACATCATCTGCCAATCGAATGACTTTATTGCGGATAATGCTAATGTTGCCATTCAATTGATAGCTAAAATCTTGCCCTTCTTTAGATTGATAGCCCAAACTTAATTCCATGCCTTTGTTTTCCATTTTACCCAAATTGACAAAAGGTGCATCTGCCTGCCCTTCGATAGCTAGTGTTGGACGTTGCAAGAGGATATCTTCCGTATTTTTGATAAAGTAATCCAAATTGATTTCAAAGCGTTTGAGGAATCTAATGTCAAGACCGAAATTGGCTTGAGTGGTGGTCTCCCATTTGATGTTTGGATTACCAATTCTGGTTGGCTTGAAACCTATGGTGGCGCGATCATTGGATCCATCTATTGCATAATACGAATCCCATGCATCTGACGAGAAGGTTGAAAAAGAAGGAAAATCACCAATTTCCTGATTGCCGGATTTACCATAGGAAACCCTGACCATTGCATCATCGATGATTGAGATGCTCTTTAAAAAACGCTCATTGGATATTCTCCAACCTGCTGAGAAAGCCGGAAAAATGGAATATCGATTGCTTTCGCTAAATCGGGAAGATCCATCTCGTCGTATTGATGCTCCAAAAAGATAGGTTCCTCTAAATTGATAATCGACACGGCCAAAAAATGAAAGCAAGGCCCATTCAGTACCACCACTGAAATTAGAAGATTGACCGCTACCCGTATTTAGTTGAATAAAATCAATATCGTCGGTGATGAAGTTCGAACTCACCCCTCCGATATCATTGGCTGTAAATTTTATAGCCTCCTGACCGATCAATGCCGTCAATTTATGGTCTCCTTTTAGTAGTTTGTACTGAAGCGTATTGTTAAACATTAACTGCAAACGTGATGCTTCCGATTGAAAGAAAATCGTTTCTCCGCGTTCCGTAATCCCCATTTTATATTTAGGATCGTAGTCTTTGGTATTGATATCTGCATAATCAACACCTAAAGTAGATCGTAAATTCAGTCCAGGTAGAAACTCAAGATCAACGAATAAATTTCCAAAGATTCGATTATTGAGTACTCTATCATTTCGATCGAGGTAATTTAAACCAATGGGATTTAAGGCACCTTGAACACCATTCACAGGTCCGGCAAAATCCCCATTGACATCTCTAATAGGAACTACAGGGTTTATACGATAAGTATGAATCATTCTCGAACCCAATGCTTGGTTGGTGGTAACGCTCTGTGTATTGGTCACACTTACCGCCAGGTTTTCACCTATGGTTAGAATTCCAGCTTTCAACTCCGTATTGGTTCTGAAGGTATATTTCTTAAAGCCAGTATTTTCCATGATTCCCTCCTGCTCTAAATAAGAGGCTGCTGTATAGTTCTTAATTCCTTCCTTACCACTTTGCACACTTAGGTTGTAAGATTGCATCAAAGCAGGATTGAACACTTCATCAAACCAATCCGTACCTGGAATACTAGCTGGAATGATGCCTTCTGCATCGATATATTCCGGTATCACTGGATTTTCGGCACTACCAAATAAGTCATTAGAAGGAGAGATACCTGAATTTCTTTGTGCCTGCCAGAGTAGATTTGCATATTGCTCAGCATTAAGCATCTCAGGCAAGTTGATGGGTTGTTGTACACTTGCGTAAGAGTTGAACTGTAATTTTAAACCATCCTGACTACCTTTTTTGGTATTGATGATTACAACACCGTTTGCCGCTCTTGAGCCATAAATTGCAGTAGCTGAAGCATCTTTTAAAACTTGGATATTTTCAATATCTGCATTGGAGAATTGATTCAGTCCCGTTTTAGTCGGCACACCATCTATGATGTAAAGCGGATCATTGTCACCTATCGTTCCATATCCTCTGATTCTTACTGAAGAAGCCCCTCCCGGAGCTCCTTCATTGGTGACCTGTACTCCCGCTACCTGAGCTTGTAATGCTTGTTCGATGCCATTTACCGGTAAGTAGTCGATTTGGTTTCCATCGACTGATTTTATGGCCCCGGTAAAATCTTTGGGTTTGGAAGAGGTATAGCCAATGACGACGACTTCTTCCAATTCTGAAAAAGAAGGTTTTAGGGTGATATTCAGTTGAGTCTCATTATTGATTTCGATTTCTCTGGTATCAAAGCCTACGAAGGATACAATTACAGTATATGCTCCTTTTTCAGGAGTGTACAAAACAAATTTTCCATTTTCATCGGTTACTGTGCCCTCTCCCGTTTCTTTCAGAACGACTGTAGCCCCGATTAAAGGCTCACCTTTATCATCATTTACACTGCCTCGAACTACCTGATCGGTAAGAAATTGTGGCTTTTTGGTTTGATAGATTATGGTGTATTCCAGGTTTTCAAGAGCTGTTTCCAAAAGATCTAAAGAAGGGACTTCAATAAAAGTTTCGGGAACTAAAAGACTTTCATCTATTTGAATACCGTTTTGATACTTGACTAAAATCAGATCATCCTGGATAGAAAACTTTAATCCGGTTTGTGAGGAAATCAATTTCAATACATTCAGTAAACTCATCTCATTGTTCTTACCAGAGATGGTCACTTACATAATCAAGACTGAAGAATAAGAAAAAAAGAAATCGGACTGATTCTGAATATCGGCAAAGGCCTTTTCCAATTTGACCTTCTTCCATTCACAAAAAACTTTGGTTTCTGATAATGATTGAGCTATCGCATTATTCGCTATTGCCAAAGAAGCAAAAGCTATTTGTAAAATGGTTATGTACACAAAGAATCTTGACATCACCAATATTTTATCGAGTAGATTAAAATTCATAGTTTCGTTTGTGATAGTTAATAAATTATCAGTCTTACCCGTATGCAACTCCCGACGCCTCAGCGGCCAAACTTTGTGCTTCGGGATGAAGCTTGGGTAAAAAAAGTGGGGAGGAAGGTGTATTGCTTTCCTCCTTTTGTATGCCTATTTGTGTACCGTAACTATATAGCTCAGTTACTTTTCAATCACTTGGGCATTACCAATATTCTTTTCTTCGAAATACGTTTAAATTTATAATCACTGATTATTGTAATTTGACGAAGAACCTCGTCAATATTCAATTTCTTTGCATCCAATTTGTAGACAATAGTTTCATTTATCTTTTCAGCCTCTTGTATCCTAAATTTGACTTTGTATAGCTTAGCGAGCGTGCGAGTAACCTCTTCTACATCAGCTTTATCAAAGTAAACGATTCCCTTTTGCCAGGCATAAGGTTGGTCCTGCTCAAACTGAGCCCTTTCATAAGTCGTATCTTGCTTGTAATAGGCAATTTGTTCGTGTGGTGCTAGTATTTCCTTTTTGTAGGTGTTCTTTTTATCAGGTCCTTCAACTTCAACTTTTCCCTCTACTAAAGCTATGCGAACCACAGAATCTTTAGGAAAAGCTTTAACATTAAAAATAGTACCCAAAACTCGTGTAGCGATCTCCCCGGAACGAACAATAAATGGATGAAGAGAATCTTTAGTCACTTCAAAAAGTGCCTCACCTTTTAGTTTGATGACTCTTTCTTCTTGGATGAAGTCCTTTGAGAAGCTTATTCTACTGTTTTGATTCAACCAAACTATTGACCCATCTTCGAGCTCAACTTTTTTGGGTTCCAATTGGTAATTGTTCACAACAACAGTATTTGAAAAAGCTTGATTTTCAGAAATGAATAACCAGGTTCCTACAGAAATGAGCAATAAAATCACTGCAGCAGCAGCTATTCTTCTAATGATCATTATACGAGTAACTACACGTGTGCTTACTGTTGATTCTTTCATGGAATCTTCTAATCTATTCCAGATTTTCTGTGTGGGAGGTGGGACATCTACACTTTCATTATTTGCAAAATCATCCTCCAACCATTCCCTGATCTCTATTTCTTCATTAGATTGGAAATAAGCTTCCAACTGAGCTAATTCTTCAGGTGTGCAGGTTCCATTCTTATATTTTTCAAGTAATTGTTTGATCATTAAAAAAGATTGAATACTAATTAACTTTTGAACGTTCATTAGCTATCACAAATGGGAAAATGAATACCACTACTTGAAGACATAATTTTTTTAAAAAAACCAAAAAAAAGTGGATAGGTGAGAAAGTTGCTCTTTCAATGCTTTTCTAGCCTTGGTTATTTGAACTTCCACGGTATTTTTAGAAATAGATAATTCATCTGCTATTTCCTTGTAAGTAAGTCCCTGAAAGTAGTTCATCTTAAAGATTTGCTTTCTCTTAGCAGGAAGCTGTTCAACAGCTTTTTTAAGCGCATTTATTTTTTCAGAAAGAAGTGCTTCTTTTTCATCATCATCGTTGGCTAAGGCCATATCCATGAGCTTATGGTCTTCTAAAACAGAACGTCTGTATTGGTTGATGAGGATGTTTCGGGCAATTGTGAAGAGGAGGGTTTCTATTTTTTCTATTTCCTTGATTTGATTTCTCCGCTCCCATAACTTGAGAAATGTGTCATGGACCACATCTTCAGCTTTAGCACCATCCTTAACATGTCGAAGAGCAAAGGCCCATATTCTACCGTGATTTTCTAGGTAGATTCGTTCAAATTCCTTTTTTCCTATAGTATTCTTCAGCTTCGACATTAATTGTATTTGTATGAGCAAATACTAAGCTAAAGAATTCCAGTGGGTTGATGGGAAAACCTATAGATTAATTTTTTGTAAAGAAATGTTGTGTGTTTTGTGTCTTGTGGGCTTCAAATAATTAATAAAGAAAACCATCCACAATATGCAGATGGTTTTACTTTATATACACTCACTATTGTTCAATGCATTATTAGACTTTATTCTAAATAATTTTGTATGCCCCAAAAAGCGTCTTTTAAATCAAT
>JBCBCD010000040.1:0-16256 GCA_038530915.1 Bacteroidota bacterium | reverse complement strand
TGCAAATCGGGGATATCCAGATACCTTCGTCCAACAAATTGATCATGAAATAGGGCCATCTAAAGGTTGGCCAAATATCTCGTATTTCACATCGGGTAAGATAAGTGATTCTACCCTTGTCGATGAAATACATGCTGAGATGGATTATGTGATGGATGCTTTCTTTTTTGCAGCAAAGAAAGAGACCTATAACTTAATTATGATTGATTACCCGGTAATGGATAGGTTAGGACATGCTTTTTTAGGCTTGAGAGCTTCTTCTCAATCTATACAAAAACACTATCAACAAGCATTGAATCGCTTAGAAAAGGACTTATCGCGTATTGAAGACTATGCCAAGCTTAATGAATACGAACTAATCATTACCTCAGGACATGGATTTTCACCCCTTCATACTTCGATCGACCTCGATGAAATATTACAAGAAGCAGGCGTTGAAAATGATACCAAAAAAAATGATTGGCAAGTGTTAGGGGTTCCGGGAAAAGTCTCAGCAGGAATATATTTAAATGATCAACTTAGTCAGGTGGATCAAGAATTAGTTTTGAAGAAATTAGAAGACGCTCTGAAAACTGTTTATCATTCGACTTCCCAGCAAACCGTATTTGAAGAAATCCTTAGAAAAGATGCATTAAAAGATATCGGTCTACTTAATAAAAACGCAGGAGATCTATATTTACTGCTGAAGCCGGGCTTTATTTTTGAAGATAATGATGGACATATTTTTGGAATTCCTACTTTTAAGGGAGACCACGGTTATTCGTTAAAACATGAAGATGGCTATGGGATATTAATTGCAGATACAGAATGCAAACCCTGTCTTAGTACCGATATTGCTAAAATAATTGAAAAAAAATTACAACTTAATTGACGTAATAATAAACAGTCAAAGTTATTCAGTAGTAAGTGGTTAACAAATATTGGGTCTGTAATAAGATGTAAGCTATTTTGTTTTAATATAATCGTTTTGGTGTAGTGTGTAGAGGCCCTCTACACACTACACCCTACACTGGAACTGCTAGTTATGAGTAAATTCAAGCTCTATTATCTAAATTAGTTTTAGTAACCACTTAAATATGACAAAAGCAAACAATTTTCTTTTCTGGTTTACACTCTGTCTTTTTCTAATTTCTTGTCAAACCCAAGTGAATGAAGAGAAAATCCGACAAGAAATTTTAGACAATGGTCAGGCCATCCGAGACGCTTTTTTTGAAGGCGATATTGAAAAAATCAAAACACTTCACCATCCTGAGGTAATCAAAGCATTGGGTTATAATAACATTCAGAAAGGACGAGAAGAAGTTATCCAAGGAGTGGAAGAAACACTGAGTAATTTTTCTTTGGAATTTATTGAAAATAATGTAGAAAGCATTTTGATCCAAAAAGATATAGCCATTGAACAAACCCAATTTTCCATTAAAGGAACACCCAAAGATGGAGGAGAACCCTTTGTATTCAGTGGAAGAACTATGGTAACTTACGTTCGGTATGACGACAGTCCTACTGGCTGGGCAACCATTCGTGAAATTATCCAGCCCGCTACTGAATAGAAAATAAATTATCTGTATGCAAGTTGAGCATCTTTTGAACAGCAAGATTCCGTTTCTTCTAGATGGAGGCTTATCCAATGTATTAGAATCGATAGGTTGTGATTTAAACCATAAATTATGGACCGCTCATTTACTCGAGGAGAACCCAAATGCCATTATACAGGCACATCTTGACTATTTAAAAGCAGGAGCGCAATGCATTACTACCTCAAGCTATCAGGCTTCTTTTCTAGGATTAACCAGTCTTGGATATTCCAAAGACAAAGCTGAAAAGTTGATCGTGAAATCAATTGAGTTGGCGGAAATTGCAATTAAAAAGGCCTTGGAATTGGGTATAATTGATGACACACCTTTAATTGCCGCTAGCGTAGGCCCTTATGGTGCCTATTTGGCGGATGGTTCTGAATACCGAGGCAATTATGGCGTAACTGATGAAACATTGATAGGATTTCACCTGGAAAGGATTCAAATTTTAGATCGAACCCATGCGAATGTTTTGGCCTGTGAGACCATTCCAAGTTTTCAGGAAGCCAAAGTACTTTCTGAAATTTTACTTCAGGTCAATAAGCCAGCCTGGATTTCCTTCTCTTGTAAGGATGAACATCATCTAAATGATGGATCAAAAATAGTGGATGGTGTTGCTCTTTTTAAAGACCATCCTAAGGTATTTGCCATTGGTGTAAATTGTACAAACCCAAAGTATATTTCGAGCATTATAAAGCACATAAAAAATACTGGACCTGAGAAAAAAATAATTGTCTATCCAAATTCAGGAGAAGCATACAATGCTGAAACTAAAACTTGGCTAGGTTTGTCTGACCCAGACTCATTTGTATCCATGACCAAAGAATGGGTAAAAATGGGTGCTGATATTATTGGGGGGTGTTGTAGAATAGGACCCAGACACATCAAAAGCATGAGTCGAGTACTATTGAAAAATGGTATTGAATAAAAAAGCACTGCGTCTTTTTCATTTATAAACCGTCTTCTTGTAGTTGAATTTGATTTCCAAAAAAGACGGAATGATGGGAATTACTAAAATAAGACCGATGTTATCGGGTGACTGGCAAGCCGTAAAAAAGATTTATGAAAGTGGCATCGCTACAGGAATTGCTACTTTTGAAACTGCTGCACCCGATTGGGAACATTGGAATGTCGGACATTTAAAATTTGGTCGACTAGTTGCAATTATTGATGATAAATTGGTAGGTTGGACCGCATTGAGCCCGGTTTCAAGTCGTTGCGTGTATGGTGGAGTGGCAGAAGTAAGTGTTTATATTGATGGCGCTTATCGAAGAAAAGGACTTGGCAAAAGACTTTTAAATCAACTAATCATTGAAAGCGAACAAAATGGAATTTGGACATTACAAGCTGGAATTTTTACAGAAAATACTGCAAGTGTAAAACTTCACGAAAGAGTTGGATTTAGAATGATTGGTTATAGAGAAAGAATTGGAAAATTGAATGGCAGATGGAAAGATAATATTCTTTTAGAAAGACGTAGTAAAGTCGTTGGACAAGATTAAATTGAATGCTAATGGCAAAACATCATCACTTTATCATTAACAAACCTTTCGGTTATCTTTCTCAGTTTGTCTATAACCAAAGTCAGCGCAGAAATAAAAAACTGCTGGGAGACTTAAGTGATTTTCCCGATGGAACAATGGCTATCGGACGCTTGGATGAAAAATCAGAAGGATTGTTATTGCTAACTACAGATGGCCAAGTGAGTGAACAAGTCAGAAGCAAAAAAATCGAAAAGGAATACTTTGTTCAGCTGGACGGTGAAATTAATGAGGAAGCGATAGCTCAACTCCAAAACGGTATTGAAATATCGCTACAAAAAGGAAAACACAAAACGCTTCCTTGTGAAGTCAAAAAACTAGATCCGGCACCTGTCATAGAAGGAAGGAAGAAAGAAAGAGATGCCAGACACGGACCTACTTCCTGGATATCCATTACATTAAGAGAAGGAAAATTCAGGCAAATTCGGAAAATGACGGCTACAGTTGGCTTTCCTACTTTAAGGCTGGTGAGAGTGAGAATTGGAAGTATTATGTTGGAAGGCTTAAGGCCGGGACAGGTTTTAGAGGTTTCAAGCTTTAAATTGGACTAAAGAAAATTTACAAATGGCAGCATGGAACTTTCGTAAGCCAATTGTAGTTAGAAATTTTACAACAGCTATTACAACAAAAAAAAGAATTTTTTTTGCTGTAACCCACACCCATTGTCATCGTATCTTTCGTTACCAAACCAACTTTAATTTTCTTAGATGACAGAAACACTAAGCTATCGTTACGATGCGCGCTCTAGTCTAAAAAAAGAAGCAGGGAATGAAAATTTACTGCTCTCCAAATTCAATGAAGTGGACAAAGGCAGTTCTCCTTGCTTTTTCTGGGGCAAGCTGAATAATCCCTATGAATTATCCCGTTGCCTGATTACACTTTCCAATACCGTCCAGTCAAGTTTTAATTTATCTCCTTTTCAAATAGCCTTGCTAAAAGATCCTATAGTAACGGCTGGAAACAATCAAATACGATTTGAAGGCTTCTCTCATTGTGCAGGTGTATATGCCAGAGTGGATGTATTAGAAAATGGGCAAGATGGCGAGTTTATTGAAAATGGCACTACCAATGTAGATTTCAATACGCCCTTGATTTCAGAATTAGGGAAAATTAAGAAAAACGATCAACTCGTTTTGTCTGTAGGGAAAAAAGAAGTGGGCTTTCACAAAGGCGGTTCCAGTTTTATTGAAAGAAAAGTACCCTTGCCCAGCAAATGGATCAAAGGCTTAACCACTGTTCAGCACTATTTTTCTGAGTCAGAATATGCCCAAACCCTCAATCGAGTACAAGCGATTCAATTGTTCAAGAGCATTCCCAATGGGAAAGTAAAAACAGATTACTACCTGATAAAAAGAGGCAATAGATACTTGTTTAGTCCATTGAAAGCATCTAAAGCGATCTGCATTGGTGGTATTCACCGCTTAAGATTATTGCAACCCTTAATTCCATTGATCAAAGAGCTAAAGGTTTTTCCCCACAAAGACATGCAAGCTGTAACCTTTATTCTAGCTTTCAATGACTTAAATTTTGTTTTCTCCATCTCCAGAGATTTTTGGCGAGGTTTCTCCGGGGAAGGAGCTGCTTTGGAAGCATTGATAGAAGACTTGCCGGATTCATTGATCCAGGCATTTGACAATTATTCTTTTACCAATCATGAGTTCAACCCTGCCTTGATGTCCTTTGAAGAAGGCATTGACATCACCAAAATTGAAAAGCTGGCTACCAAACTATCAGCCATGGGATTGCTGGGGTATGATTTGGAACGAAATGGATTTTTCTACCGGAGACTACCCTTTAAATTGGGAAGAATTTTGTCTCTAAATCCACGTTTGAAAGGAGCCGAAAAGCTATTGGAAGAAAACAAGGTACACATCATCTCAAAGAAGGATGATGAGATTGAGGCCAAGGTAGAAGGGAGTGGCGTACAACATTACGTAGTTATAAAAGGAGATTTTCAGAAATGTACTTGCACTTGGTTTAGTAAACACCAAGGCGAAAGAGGTGCTTGTAAACACATTTTAGCCGTTAAGAAAAAAGCAAAATCCCTTTAAGATGCTCGAAAAAGAATTAGAAGCAATTGTCCTGCAGGAAAAAGACATTATTCCTTTTTTGAAAAAACTCAGCCCGGAAGACAAAAGAGCCCTTGTGCCTTTTTTGAAGAAGTTTCAAAAAAAGATTTTTGAACAAGAGCAGATTAATGAGAACACAAGAGGTGGAACTTACTATAGATACAAAGACAAGTTTTCAGAAACAAAAAAGAAATTAGTTACTAAAGCTTGCTATGTGTGTTTTAACAAAAAAGAGGCGGAAAAAGCCTTTTTTAACCTGGGACATCTTTCAGTAAGCGAAGATTATGTCGAAAATATCATTCCATGGTATAAACCCAAATGGTATAGTGATATAATCAATAAAGAGATGCCTTGGGGATTGAGCTATGAAGAAGTAATGACTTTATACAAAAAGGGGTTTTTACAGCCTTCACAGGACTTACTAAGGGATAAACTTTCCACAAGCATAGTAGCTAGAAGATGGGAAAAAAACTTGACCAGAAATGTCTATCAACCCGAGGTACTCTTAAAGCATAAAGAGACTTTAGAAGAACACTTCTGGTATCTATTTGAAGGGGAAACGAATATAAACAATACATTCACCTACATAAAGTTGGATAACTATGAGGACAGTAATGAAATTTGGATAGATACAATTAATGACCTAATCAATGCCAAAAGACTGGATAGAGAACGGGTCTTGAGAGCCACCATTTATACAGCGACCAAAGGCTTTAATAAAACTTTGAGTGGATGGTTCTTTAGCTTATTAGTCAGGTTGGACCTTTCTAAAGAGGAAGTAATAAACTTACAAAATGAGTTTTTTGCTGCCTTAAATTCCCCACACTCGAAAGTGGTAAATACTGTGTTGAAGTATTTTAAATCGGTTGCTAACGATAAGCAGTTTAAGCAGGACGTCTTTATTGAAAATGCATCCATCCTACTCAATTCAGAAACGAAATCTGTTGTTAACTCAACGCTTATGATTTTGGAAAAGATTGCTAAATCTAATAAGGCATTAACCCATGCTGTGTGTAAGAAGGCGGCTGAAGCATTAATCAATACAGATGAGAAAATACAATTAAGAGCAGCCAAGATAATCAACAAATATGGAGACCCTCAAGAGCAGGAATTGTTAGAAGAGCTGAGCATGTACACGGATCATATCTTTCATTCTTCAAAAGAACTATTAAAAGATTACATGGTCACCACAGAAGAAATAGAAGAGGAAGTTGATGAGCTCACACCAACAAAAATCCTAGCAGCAGAAAATAAACTACCTACCTATGAGTCTTTAGATGAATTGATCTTTTTTGTAAGCCAGTCGATAGACAACAATGAAGTCTACCATATAGACTTTCTTCTAAGTCTTTTGCCACAGCTCAACCGACTTTTAAATAAAGAGAATGTATCCAAACTAGAACCTCTCTTCAAGCGTGCCATGGATCTCTCTACTAGTTTTTCATGGAATAGTCAAATTGGAGGTTTAGAAAGAGAGGCAGCTCATTTTATTAATGATTATGCGGTACTTCTTATGGAAAAATACCCTGTTGAGTTGGCAAGTTTTAAAGCAAGCAGAACTCAGAAAATTGAGAAGCTAAAAGAGGAAAGATATACATTATTTGTCCAAAACTTTCTAAAACAAATAGAGGATCAACCTATTTCTGATCACATCTACCAGGTGCACCGCTCACTCTTTATCAAGTCGAAAAAACTGATTAAGAAAGACTTGGCTTTAGGCTTATTATCTGCGCCGACTCATGCTCCTTGCTGGATTGATCCTCAAGTTTTAATCCATAGAATTATAGCCTTTGAAAAAAGTAATGAAGCCATCGATTTGTTTGATTTTCAAATAGCCATAGGCAGGTTGCCAATAGAAGAAGCACCTGAGGGGATTAGCCAAGAAATTGATAGGGTAGGGGATGAGAACATAAGGAACGTACTCAAATACCATTATGACCTTATTCCGCTTCAAAGCATGAAAATTTCAAGACCTGAATTATGGCTTCAATCTGTATTAAGCAAAAACCGTATGGATGACATTAACTACTTCCAGGAACTAATAGCCAATCCACTACGAAGAGAAAGGGGGGCTTATGAGTGGGAATGCGCTCATAAAGAATTTACATACAGAGAATATGATTATACTAGCAGGAAGAATGTACTAAAAAAAGGAGTTAGGAAAGAACTAATGCTGAAAGACTTCTACATCCAAAAAATAGAAACGGAGTCCATTATTTCTAGTATAAAAGGAGTTTTTAGTAAAAAGAAAAAGCCAACTAAGCCCGATAGCTTTTATGATTACATCCGATTCAGAAAAGCACAATATTACATTACCATTCAACCCAAAGATGAGCTTAAGTTCTTATTTCTTTCTCCCAATAATCCGGGAATGTTTTTAAGCCAGGTGATTCATGCCAACCTAAAGGAATCCACCTTTGATGGTGAGAGTGCTAAAAAGAACATGGTGAACCTATTACAGGGCTTGCATGACATCTGGTATCGCCAGGAAGTTGGTGAATCAACCTACTTGTTTTTAGCTACCGGCCTCCTTTGTAGCGATAAAGTAGCCAGAGAACTGGCAGCAGAAATATGGATCAAAACCAATACAGAAGGCAAGATTGACCATGTGCTTTTGGGCCAAATGCTGGGGAAATTAGAAGAAAAAGAATATGCTCCACTCAAGCGTTTTACCGATTTATTGACTGCAAATCTCTTCAATGTATCTAAAAAACACAACGCAGCTTTGTACCAGCTTTTGGACGCTATGATTGGTCAGATGAATGATGTACCCATCAGAGGTGTAAAGAAATTATTGGTCATCTTCTTAGAGTTGCAGCTTGGTTTACCACAAATAGAGATGAGTCAAGCGTGTAGAGAAAAGTTGACGACATGGAAGGAAATAAAGAGTTTTAAGGCTATGTTGAAAAACATATAAAGCATGGAAAATTATCCTAAAGTTTTGGATGAAAAAATGGTTGGGGAATACCCTGCTTTGGCGAAAGCAGGAGGGGGTTACGTTTGGGATGAAGTATTACATACTACGTGGATTAGCATAAAACAAGAGCAGTCCCGTTAGGGACCGGAATGTTGATAAACCAAGAATACTTTCAGATTGTGCATGCCGTTAGGTATGCTATATGATGCTCAAACTCAGACAAATCTTTCATCCCCCACACTAGGGGACCACTCCTCAAGAAACATCCCTTAAATGATAACACCCGGAATTGATTTTTCTAAAATCAGCTTTTGGCAAAAGTGCTGTCAGAAGCCTGCTATCCTTTTGCTAAAAAGGGCCAATTCCACTTTCCTAAGTTAACACTAAATAGACAATGAAACATTCCATCTTTCTTCTAATCACCTTATTCTTTTTAAGCTGTCAAAATCAAACTGAATCTGAAACTACTTGTGATCTAATTGACATTGGAGCAATTGGATTTTTGTGTGATTCTTTACACAATACTGGTGAACATGCCAAGGCAGCACGACTCTATTTTGAAACCGGTACTCAAAACCAATCTTCTGAATTATTTGTCTATTCTGCCTGGCAATATAGTGAAGCTGGTAATGTAGATTCCGTTTTATTGGCTGTTAAAAAAGCGGTAGAATATGGCATGAACAGCCCTTATATTTTGGACAAAGTAGGTATGGAAGAAGCAAGTAAAAACAGTAAGTACCGCAAAGAAGTGGATCAACTTTTGAAAGACATTGAAATAAAAAACGCCTCAATAGACAATTTCGAAATTGTAACCTCACCCATCTCTCGTTTTTGGACCTATTTCGCCCAAGCAGTAGAGGATACGCTCAATGCAAAAAAGTACTTATCAACATTCATTTGTGAAGGATCTGATGCACTCAAAGATTATTACCACATCAGGTATCAGAATGTAGAGAACATGAATCGAGTGATGGTGAGGAAAAACAAGGATTACTTTACCTATTTAAAAAATCACTTCACTGCTGAGAAACTAAATGAAGTAGCTGTAGAATCTCAGGAAATGATGTATCGCTTTGCTGAAATGTACCCCAAAGCCATTTTTCCTAAAACCTACATTGTACCGGATTTGATCAATGGTTCTGGAACGCTTACCGAATTGGGATTATTTATCGGGGCTGATATGTTTGCCAAATCGGATAGCATGCCTTTAGAAAATCTAAACAGTTGGCAGATAGCAACCATTACGGAATATGAGAATATGAAGTTTGACCTGGTACACGAACTCATGCATTTTCAGCAGTCCTATTCAGATGATGAAAACAGGTTCTTGCTGATTGGGAAAATAATAGAAGAAGGTTCCTGTGATTTTTTGGTCTCCATACTTACAGAAGATAAGCAACCTAGTCCCGGAGTACAGAGAAATTTGGATTACTTAGCAGACCCCAAGAACTATGAGTTCGTAATGAGTGAACTCAAAAGAGACCTTTACAGTGGTAACTTATTCAAATGGATGCACAATGGCGGCGGCATCAAAGACCGACCCAGTAATCTCGGCTACACCGTGGGCTTTTTGATTTGCAAATCTTACTATGAAAACAGCAAAGACAAGGCCCAAGCTATCGTTGATCTTTTGACTACTGATAACTTTAAGAAGATTGTAGCAGAAAGTGAGTTTAGCGAGGTATTGTAGTTCAAGAGAAATATAGCCTTGATTTTTTGGCTTCGTTTTGCATCAAGGCAAAAGGAAGGAATAAAAAAACTTACAGTTTATTGATGCGTTTCATCAAATTATTCTTATACGTTTGACCAATGGGGATCAATTGGTCTCCAATCTTTATTCGATTGCCTTCGATGAGTTTTATCTTGTCGGTGGCAACGATAAAAGATTTGTGTACCCGTATAAAATCAGTATCAGGGAGTAAATCTTCTAAGGCAGATATTTTCTCATGGCTCACGATCATTTCTTCAGTCAAAAACACCTTTGTGTAGTTTCCATAAGCTTCGATGAAAAGGATGTCATCGGTATGGATTTGGTGTATTTTTTTATCTCCTTTGAGGAAAAAACTAAGTTGCTTTTTTTCAGGAATAGAAGTAGCAATAGGAGCGGGAGCTACAATAGGAGTTTGTTGCTCCATTACCTTATTCATGGCTTTTAAGAAGCGCTCAAATGAAAAGGGTTTAAGCAGATAGTCTGCAACGTTTAGTTCGTACCCTTCTAAGGCAAACTCTTGATATGCAGAGGTTACGACTACTTTAGGACGTTGTTGCAGGCTTCTAAGTAGATCAAAACCTGAAAATTTAGGCATATTAATGTCCAGAAAAATGAGATCAATAGCATTTTTATTTAGCAATTGCATGGCTTCGAAAGCATCATAGCAGTTGCCTACTTTCTGAAGATAAGGCAGGTTTTCACAATAGCTTTCAATGATTTGATGTGCAATGGGTTCGTCATCGATGATACAGTAGGTCATATCAATTCTAGGTTTAAAAGGACTTTATAGGTAGATTCATTTTTTTCGATAATCAATTCGTGTTGATTGGGGTATAAAAATGCCAATCTTTGTTTCAGGTTATCCAGACCAATACCAGGTTTATGCGTGCTTGTAGATTCTTCAAAGTTATTTTCTATGGTAAAGAAAAGTTGCTTTCCCTGAGTTTGCATCTGGAGGTGTATGAAAGCATTCTCCCGCATTTTTTCCACTCCGTGTTTAAATGCATTTTCCAATAAAATGATGAACAGCAAAGGAGCTACTTTTAAATCTACTCCAACATCATGAGTAAAACGTATGTCTACCTTTTTTTGAAAGCGAATTTTATGCAATTCAATATAGTTTTCCAAATAACTAATCTCATTTTTTAAAGGTACTTCATCCTCTTTCCCTTCATAAATGGTGTAGCGCATCATATCTGATAGCTTCAAAATAACTTCAGGCGCGCGATTGGATTTTTGAATGACTAAACCATACAGATTATTCAGGGTATTGAAGAAGAAGTGAGGATTGATCTGACTTTTAAGTAAAGCCAATTCTGCATTAGCTTTCTCTGCCTGTAAAGTTTTCAACCAACGCCATTGCTCATACCCCCACAAAACAGCAAAAACCGGAATTGGTGCTACCATAAAACTGATAAAACGGGCACGATCCGTGGAGGTGTAGTTTGGAGTTAAGGCAAAATCCACGAAATAATAAGAAATGACTAAGCCGTACACTAAAAAAATATAGGTTTGGTATTTTTTGAAAAACTGATTCAGTAAGAGATAAGCAACACCTAACCAGAATAAGATGATCAGCGGAATAGTAATAGGGTTGTAACGTGGATTGATGTAGTAATCAGAAGCCGATATGGCAGCGAGTAGACCTACCACCCCTAATACTTCATACACAGAAAATTTTTGAATTAAGAAGGAGATGATCAACCAACATAGAATAAAGATGAGGGTATTTCCAATTATATAAATAGGTTTAGAGATCTCTCCAGGAGAGTCCATAATTAATCCTACCTCAACAAGTAAAGTTGCAAGTCCGAGAGTAATCAACCCTCCCATGATTAAAGCCTTAATATTAATTTGTAATAAACTCTTCATGTCACAAAAATAGCCTCCTACCCAAGCACTTACAATCTTTTTGATATACAGTACGATTTTCGTGTCCAACCCCTTGATTTTTTAATCCAATCGGTTTGACTTAAGATTGAGGGCCGTGTATTTCGCTTTTTATTAGGTTTATCACAATAATTATAAGTGGGTTTTAAATGACTGTAAGTTTGAATCAAATTAAAAATCAAACTAAAAAATGTTATGAAAACTTTCAAAAAAATTATCAAATGGCTGGGCTTGTCGATCGTATCATTGTTGATTCTTATTGTATTGGCAGGTCTGGCTTTTCGCATTTTTGGCCCCGGTCAACACCAAGCTGCGGGAGAATTGGTTGATGTAGGTGGCTTCAAATTACACGTCGATGCAAATGGAGAAAAAGACAATCAGCCTACTCTCGTTATTGAAGGAGGTGCAGGAGTATCAACTGAACTTTATCATTGGTTGAATGAAGGCCTTAAAGATAGTATTAGAGTGGTTCGTTATGATCGAGCTGGAATTGGCTACAGTGATGAATGCAAAACAGCAAGAGATCCGGAAACCATCGCTCGTGAATTACATACTCTATTGGAAAAATCAGGCGAAGAACCACCCTATATTTTAGCTGGACATTCTCTGGGCGGGCCTTACATACGTTTATTTGCTAAATTGTATCCTAATGAAGTAGCAGGCTTGATTTTTATGGATTCCACCCATCCAGAACAAGTAGAGCGCTTTGGCGCACCTGAAAAATCTTCCTTCAGGTATAAAGTATCAATTTGGACATATAAAGCACTGGCTGTTCTTGGTGATTTAGGCATTTTAGGCTTGTATGATCATTTTTTTGGACCACTACTGACAGTCGTAGGCTTACCGGAAGAAATCAACAAACGTCTTTCAGATCTTTTAAAGAATGGCAAGTTTCTTCGAGCGGTTATGAAAGAATCACAATACTATTATACCGCTTTAGAGCAAGCCGGGGCAGCCAATGATTTTGGTTCCATCCCAATTAGAGTATTTACAGCAACGAAGATAAATAGAGAAGCGTACATAGCACGGGGTATAGATCCGGATAAGCGTCTGGCTACAAGAATAGCTGCGCATAAGGAATACACAGCGCTTTCTACAAATGGTAAGCAAATCTTAATTGATGGAAATCACAATACCATTTACACCATAAAGGAGAATGCAGACATCATTAATAAAGAAATAATGAAGTTGGTAAATACTTCACAAAGCGTAGACCTCACTAGTGAAGTGCTTAATAATTAAAATAATGGAATACTGTAAGTAAGTATAGATAATATTGCTCACTTACTTAAAAAGATGACATCATAAAGTGATAGTTATTTGTGTCCAAGCACTTATATTGGTGATTGTTATTTACTTACTAAAGAAGGTTAAATTTTGATGCCTTTATGGACTTAGGAGCTTTAAGAAGAGAATTAAAGGATTTTTTAGACTTCAAGGTATCCACTGATCTGGTAGAATTTGAAATAATAGAAAGACAAGAAGAAGGTTCCTATCAAAGACAACTGGTAAGGTACCTGGGGAGTGAACAAGACGAAATTAGGGCTTATTTATTTGTTCCTAAAGAAAAACCTATCATAGGAGCTGTCTTGGTACACCATCAACACAATGGTGAAAGGCATCTTGGCAAAAGTGAGGTAGCAGGATTAGCTGGAGATCCCCATCAGTTCTTTTGCCCTGCTCTTGCAGCGGAAGGGATTATAACTTTAGCTCCGGATTCCATTTGTTTTGAAGATAGGAGAACCAATCAACAAGGAATAGAGCCTGCTTCAGATCCAGATGATGATTGGCTTCAGCATTACAATGAGATGTGTTACCGCTTACTAGATGGTAAAACGCTCATGAAAAAGGTGATTGATGATTCCTCCATCGGGATAAGTATCTTGTCTCAACAAGAAGACTTCCCAAAAGAAAATATTGGCATTCTGGGGCATTCCTATGGTGGTAATACAGTGATTTTTCATAGTCCTTTTGATGAAAGGATCCGTCTTTCTTGTTCAAGTGGAGCGGTATGTAGCTATAAAACAAAGTTCAGATATCAAACAGGAATAGAAATGGCTGAGGTGATTCCCGGCTTCAAAGAAAAATACGATATTGAAGATCTATTGAAAGCAATTTGCCCAAGAAAATTGTTGATTGTTTCTGCTGAAGAAGATAAGTATTCGCGAGATGCAAAAGGGACATATACTTCGATTAAAAAAACCTACAAAGAAGCGGGAGTAGAAGATGCTCTAATGCTCAATCATTTCGAAGGAGGGCATGCACTTGACAAAACAAGGTTTGAATCTATAGTCGAATGGTTTGTGAGTGAATTCAAAAAAGTAATACTCTAATCTCCATGAAAAGGGCTTACACAAATATGGATGAGAAAATGTCGTGGCAGATGACATTATGAACAAAAGACCCCCATAATTATGAACTTGAGCAACCTACTTAAACTAAGCTTTTTTACACTATTCTTTTTACTCAATCATCAACTGCTTGCTCAGCTAGACGAAGCCACCTATCTTCAAACTAATAGCTTTGTAGTAGATACGAATATCTATTCTAGTACACTTATCAATGAGTTGTCTAAGAACAATATAGTCATGTTTGGGCATGAGCATGGTACGAGTTTGAATCAAACAGCTGATTTATGGCTGATGAAGTCTTTGGTTGCACAAGGATTTAAATACATAGTAGTAGAATTGAACTACACTTATGCTTATTTTTTAAATGAATATCTAAAGGTTGGTGATGAAGCATTATTGGATTTTGTGATTAGCAATGGGTATTTCTGGGGGACACCGCAAGATGCTTCTGTAGAATTAAGGAATAAATGGATGGCTTTTAAGAAATATCATGATACATTGCCACCTAATATGAAGGTCAAAATCATTGGTGGTGAAGCACAACGAAATGTAGACCTAGTTCATGTTTCAAGACTGGTCCCTTCTTTTCCAACAGGGATCTCGATGATAGATTCATTGGAAAAATACCAGGAATTAGTAAAGTATAGGGGAAGTTCTTGGGGATACTGGTCCACAAAACCCATTTATAAGGGAAAGTATAAATATGAGGACTACCTACAAGATATTGCTATTTTACAGTTTTTACCCAAGTTTGTAAAAGCTTATCAAGCAAATAGAGAACCATTTGAAGCTGCTTTTGGAATCAATAGAGCTGTATTTAAAAAGTTGATGCGTTTTTCTGAGGAAAAAGAATATTTGTCAAGAAGTGAATCGATCTACAATACTTTTATTAGTGCATTGTCAGATTCCTTATCAGGTGGAGCCAAAGTTTATGTGAGTTATGGCTTTTCCCATGTATTGCAAGAAAAACTATCAGGCAATTCTCCCTTAGGGCATAGGTTGAAATTAAGCTTATCTGATAAATATAAGATTGTATCCATCACATCAATGACTATTGATTCAGATCATTTGGACGCTAAGAAGTATAAAAAAGGAGAAGCTGTTAGGATTAAAGATATTGAACTTCACAAAAAAGCATATGCCGGCTATAGTACCTACAGTAGCGATGATGTAAAAGAATTGCAATTGTCAGGTAAAAAATTAGTTTCTGCTCTCAATGTATCGGATTCAATAGTGATTTACCCACTAGCTAAAACGAACAGTCCTTTTACTGAAAATCAGTTTTTTATTGAGGCTCTAAAAAAAGCAAAGAAGTACAACTGGTTTTTGGTAAATGGAAGCAGTACAATCGATTACTTTCAGTATTTACTAGTGGTTAAAGGCTCGAAAGCGAATACTCCTTTTCCAAAAATGTAAAGCTCAAGTAATGAAATTTCATCTCAAGAATGAAAACCTTGCAGCGTTGGAATCTCACAAGCGTCTCTATACTGATGATTAAATAGAAATAGGTTATTTGTGACCTATCATTGAAGAAACGGAAGACGGAACTTATTATAGGATATATGAAAAATAGACTGATACTCGTCTTTGTTGTGATGGTTTTTTGGAATGGATGCAATGGCCAGAACTCCAGTTCTACTGACACCACTATCATTTATCACATCAATGATAATGTTAAGAATAGTGAGGAAGAATACTTTGTTGAGATAAGTGAGACTTGGAAGACTTATCTCAACTCAAACTCCTATGTGCGTCCGGATGGAGAATATTGGAGTCATGGTGAATATGTCTATCCGGACATGATGTACATTTCATTGCTATTACACTTACGGTCATTAAGACAAGAAGGAGGTAAAATTCAATGTTCTATAGTTGGGATAGTTCCGGTATTGAATGATTACTATCTTTTGAAAACAGTATTCCTAGAGGAAGACGAAAGTCAAAATAATCTTGTAAATATCAAGTTTATTGTATCCGTTTATGCTAAGAAAGAAAATGGGAAGTATAAATTTTACTGCGGTACTCAATACCATAAAGAAACAGGCTTGAATCAAAAAATTGGTCGCATCAATTACATCATACACCCTGAGCATACTTTTTCTAATTTGGATGCAATCAAAATGGATAGTGTCAATACTCAGATTGCAGCTTTATTTGAAGTAGAGCCTTTGTCATTTGATTATGTAGTCGCGCGACTACATAA
>JBCBCD010000039.1:0-16272 GCA_038530915.1 Bacteroidota bacterium | reverse complement strand
AGTGGTTTTAAATCCAAATCTACTTTCAATGCCGTATTTAAAAAATTTACCGGCCCTACACCAAAACGCTTATCTTGAAAAAACCATTACAAAGTTCTTTAATTCTGCGGACCACTTACTTCATTTTCATACCATTTGAGGGCTTTGCGTTGATGTAATTTTATAAATGGATCTTTGGATTCGCTGTAGTGAGCTGTATCACCATTTCCTTTATTGGCAATTTCTAATTTGAGTGCACCATAAGCTAGGGCGATATCAGGATGTGCTCTTAAGTAATCTCTAAATGCCAGGTGGCGTTTTAGATTTGGGTCTCCAGTCAGGAAAGCATGTACATGATGGGTGCGATGATCTCCACCCTTTCTAAAATACCTTCTACCTGGTATGCCATATTCTCCCATCACTTCATAGTTCAATTGCTCCATATCTTGACTTTTTGCATCTAATGCAAGAAGGTCTGTCACTTCTAACATAATATCTATGATGGGTTTTGCTACTAGTCCGGGTACAGAAGTACTTCCAATGTGAAATATATTTGTCAAAACCTCATCTAGAGTTGCTTTGATAGAAGCAGCTTCTTGTTCAAATTCTTTTGGCCAGGCTGGATTGTATTTAACTATTCGTACTTGCATTAGATAGGCTTTACGGTTATTTGTTACATTCACTTTTGATGGTCTAATATCGAAAGTCTAATGCCACTGAGCTTAGACTTTCGACATTAGACTTTCAACGATTAGAAGTATTATCATTCAACTTAATGAATTGAATATTGGTGTATACAAATCAAAACTCTATTACGTTTAGTCATTAGATACCACTTCTTTAAGCACACCAATTAGCAAATTAGTAAACTCAGTTGGCTTTTCTACCATTGGATAATGACCAGTCTGAGGAATATCCACTACTTGGTAATTAAGTCCGATAGCATTGAGTACAGCGGTATCTGTAGGAGTAGCATCACTATTGATCAAATACAGCTTTTGCTCCAATTGTGAAAGTTGAGCAGCTTCCTTTTGAGCATAATTGATTAGTTCTTTCAAACTTTGATAAGCTATGGTTGAATCTGCTGAAGAAAAATCATTGAGTACTTGTTGCACAACAAGGGAATCTGAAGTAGGTAGGAATAAAGCTGCCTGAGCATAACCCATGACTACATTGGTAAAGTCAGCTTGTAACATTTCAAGAAAACCATCCATTTCAGCTTTTACAGCAGGATCAACGGTCTCAACTACATCTTTGAAGTTATCCACACCAACTAGAGCTACTACTTTTTCATTGTCTAAGGCTGTTTCGAGAATAACATCCCCACTCATGGAGTGGCCAATCAAAATAACTTTTTCTAGGTCTAAAGAATCAATCAAAAGTTTGATGTCTTGGCCATAGGCTTCTATGGACCAATCAGTTTTTGTTTTTCCTGAATTTCCAAAGCCTGGTAAATCGGCAGTTACTATCTTATAATTGTCTTTGAGTACTTCGACTTGGTCTTTCCAATAGGTTTGATTGATGCACCAGCCATGTAAAAACAACAAGCTGTAATCACCTGATCCATAAGCACTGTAATTGATGGGGTTGCCATTGATGACGACTTTCCTATTGAGGGTTTCGGTAGGTGGATTTTCTGATTCAGTCTTATTTGTTATTTCATTGTTGTTACAGGCAAGAAGTGGAAGCAATAGCAGTAAAAGAAGGATGTTTTTTGTTTGCATTTGCGTTAATTTTGACTTTCGATAACTTCGTTTATAAGGACCCCAACAAAATTGGAAGGGTTATAAGTTCGGTCATCATTCAAGTTTTTTCAATTCCTTCTTAATATTAATTTGTAACTCTTTTGCTGCTTTACTTAAGCCTTGCCAGGTCATTAACTGATAAGTGTTGTACCCATTCTTGGTGGAGTACATAATCCAAAAATCTTTGTTGCTTCTCAATGCCTTGAAATCCATTTCTTCTAATTCCATAATATCTGCAAAAAGGCTATTGGATATTCTTTGAGCTGTTTTATTGAGAAAAACATGTTCGATTACTCTTGGTGTCACGGTTTCATCCGTCACTTTACGTGTTGTTCCATCCTGGAGGTTTTCCTTGGCGTTTTGATAATACCTAAATAAGTCTTCAGAGAGTTCATTGTCTTGTATTAAGCTCATTTTTCCTGATGAGACCGCTTCATCAAAGATCCCACTATTGCAAGTGAAATAAGAATCAACCCCAAAAGCAAAAGCATTTTGGAAGAATTGGGCTGTATCCATCCTTTCGGGAGTTCTTAGCATGGCCACAGTGCTATCTAAAGTTGTTAATCTATTTTTTGTAGCCTTTGTAATTCTTTCGATTTGATGGATATCAGATTGCAGGTTATTGGTGATATTCTGTAGGAGTTCTATCTCTTCACGTCTATCCTTTCTAACTTCGCTCCAATCATTGATTTGCAAAGCAATCAAAATACCTACTACAACGAGCAGAATTTCTCCAACTGCGTAAAGGAAATACTTGCTAAAGCTATTTCGAGAAATAGAAACTTGACGGATTTGGCGGAAAAGTCTGAACATATAGTGAGTATTTCCAATAAAATTGTAGCAATTACTTAAAGAAAGGGATTTAGCTCGACAAAAAAGAGGAAAGAATAGATGAGGGTTTTGGTTTAAGGTCGAGTGTCTAAGGCAGCAGTGCCTTAGACATTCGACCTGTTTTCTGAAACTAGTGGGACAGATCCTTCTGTGACACTTTAAACTACCTAAATATCAAATTGATATCGGTAAAGCCTTGTCCACCTAAATCATTAGAAGAAAACCAAGTCAAATTGATATGATCGCCTGGCAGGAAAGGTTCGCCTTCATCATCTACCATTGGCACCACATAAGAAAAACTAATGGGCGTCACGCTGGAAATGGTCGTGACGCGTTCATCATTGGGTTCTACAGCTTTAGCATCATCCGGATCATAGGCGGTATGATGATAAGATCTGGAGAAGTCAAAATCAGCACTTAAAGCATCATTACCAGGATTGTACTCCCCTGTAATTTGAATGGTTTGTCCTGCTGATACTTCAAAATCTATCCATAGGGACTGCTGATCTCTAGATGGTGCTATACCATCAACAGCCAAATCTATTACTCTTGGCGTACGAGCAAATGCTTCTTCCAATTCACTTAATACTGAATTGTCATCATTGCCTGTTACACAAGCGCTCAAGCAAAAAAGAGTAGCAAGCATTAGAGCTAAGAAACTTATATTTTTATTCATGTGAGTCTTTTTTATTTTGTGAAAATAATGGGTCCAAATATCCCGCAGCAGCTAATGAAAATGTTCCATTGAAAACCATTTTCGGTCAACTCTGCGCTGGTACCAGGACTGGTAGAATTGACAGTACCAAAAGGCGAATTTTGATTGGGTACAACAATCATCATAGGAACCTCCGCATTATTGCCTCCAACCAATGCAAAGAATATGGATAGATTATTGCCACTTGCCAAAGCCTTATTGATACGGTACCAACCACCAGATATGCTGGTTACAGTCGCATCTTGATTCCATGCACCTGAAATGGCCGTACCATCTCCACTATACGTTCCTGAAAGGTCCAATGCACTTGCTGCTTCACTTACTACAGCAACATATCTTTGTTCGCTTACGGAAGAAACTTCATCTAAATCATTGGTAATAGATACAGAATAATCAATGATGTAAACACCTGGTGTCGATGGATCAACAGTGCCATCTATAACAATCTCATTGGTAATATCATTGGTACCAAGTGTAGCTACCGCTCCTTCATCTTCAAAAGTACCTCCGACAGATATAGTGATAAACTGTTCACCATTGATTGATAAAGCCGGGTAGGTAATAAATCCTTGACTTACGGTAGCTGTATCATCCGGAGATTCGAAATACTCACAAGAGACAGCCATAAAAGCCAAGATTGAAAAAAACAGAAATCTTATATTTTTCATTCTAACTTTAGTTTTGATTTTCCTTAGATTTTATTCATTCACATCCCACCATACAGGATCTCCAATATTGGTATTAGCCGGGGCATTAGGATTATTGGCCAATTCTACTACCGGATAAAAGGCTCTTCTTGGGAAGGTGCTGCCACCAAGATTGGCAGCAGTACCTTCTACTGATTGTTCCAGTCGAGGTATGTCTGTTCGTCTCCATTCTGCCCAACCTTCAACACATTGTGTACCAGCCATGGACAACCACTTCTGTAGATGGATACTTTCCAAACCATCATAGGCATAAGCTGCTCCATCAGCAATTAAACCACTTGGGTCATTACCTCCGGCAAAAAAGAAGGCTGCATCCATAGCTATATCGTAAGCGCTTTTGGCATCACCACTCATCCATCCGCGTTCCATGGCTTCTGCTTGTAGGAATAAACTCTCATGTCCGGTGATGTAATACACAGGTGTGCTTGGTCCAGCCACATTAACTGCACTAGGAGTGGAAAAATCAACTCTTCCATCATCGCCATCTTCTTCTACTCCTTCTCCTTGAATAATTCCAACATGTGTATTCGTAGCTACACTTGGATCATAATAAAAATCAACCCTTGGATCACCGGCGTCCAACATTCTTTGTATGACAGATGCACTACCAGAAATATTTACATTACCCAAGCCTGGAGCTGCACTAACGTCACCGCTATAAAGTGGATTTTCATTTCCTGTAGATCCCGGGTATGAAATGGCTACATTTTCTCCTTTCCCAAGAAAGACAGCCCCTGTAGCTTGTAAATCTTGAATGCCATTTTGAGCCACTGATGGACGTGCTTCAGACTGTCGCATATAGATTTTTAGCTTTAGCGTGTTGCCAAACTTCTCCCACATCTCCATATCTCCCTGAAGCATCAAGTCTTCTGCACCAGGAGTAACGGCACCGGGTACAATCAATGCAAGTCCTTCATCCACTAAGTCGATAAGACGACCATAAACCTCCTCTCCTGTTTGGTAAGTAGGTTGTAAAACACCCTCATCACCATTCAATGATTCATCAAAAGGAACCTGATCGAATAAATCTACTAAAACCTGGTATTGATAAGCCAATAGTAAAGTTGCAATAGCGGCATGATTAGACAAACCATCTTCTACTCCTTTTTCTTTCACGTACTTCAAATCGGCCATCGCCCCATACCAAGAATTTTTCCAACCATCTTGAGTTGCATTTCCGTTGTAGTTGTATCGATCATATACTTCATATTGGCCTGCCAGTGGTGATTGCGTCCAATATTGAGTGATAAAACCACTGACTAGTGCGAAATCGATCCCAATTGTCTGTCCTGAATACAGCATTCCGGAAGGCAATGTCAATTGAGGCGTAGAACTAGCAGGATTATTAGGAGATTCGTTGATATCGAGCACATCATTACAAGAAACAATGCTCAAGGCCATGAAAATCATGACTGTCCTTATATATATTTTTTTCAGCATCTTTTTTTAAGTTTTAGAATGAAAGTCTAAGATTTGCACCATAAGTACTCGTCGATGGGAGCGTACCAAACTCGAAGCCTTGTAGGTTGCCTATATTACCATTACCTGCGGTAAAAGAATTCACTTCCGGATCGATGTAAGTATTATCGTCAGGAGTATGTATCCATAGATTTCTACCAAATAGTCCGATTGTTACATTCTCAAAAGGCAGTTTTGCCAATAACTTATTGGGTAATGTATAGGAAAAAGTAACCTCCCTTAGTTTTGTGAAGGAAGCATCAACTACAAGGTATTCTCCGAAGGTGTTTATTGAATTCCAGTAAGTTCTGATGTTATTGCTTGCGTAATCGACAGCTGTGGTATTGGGGGCAAATGTGCCATCGCCATTATCCACTACAGAAAATGGAACAATGAATCTTTCACGATTATTGAAAGCAGTTTCAGCAGCAGATCCATTGAAGTAAATTTGACCTACCGTACGACTATATACAACACCACCTTCACTACGTTCTACCAATGCAGAAGCCCTAAAACCTTTCCAGGATATACTCGTACGAATACCACCAAACCAGTCGGGTTGTACAGTACCGAAGAAAGCAGGATTGGGTGCTTGTTGTGGCAAGCCATTTCCATCTACAATAAGATTGCCATTAGGATCTCTTAGTGCAGTAGGTGCCTGAATAATACCATAAGGTTGCCCTTCTATGGCATTGAAAGTATAATTGGCCAAACCAAAACCAATACCTAACTGCTCAGCATCATTTTCAGGAGTTAAAAGAGATACGACTTCATTATCAATTTTTGTAAAGTTGGTCGTTATACTCCATTCAAAATCGCTAGTTTTTATTGGCACAAGGTCTAATACCAACTCAAAACCCTGGTTGACCATCTCACCTGCATTGATTACTTGGAAACGATAACCACTTGTGGGAGCAGTCTGCGCATTTCGGATGATTTGATCTACTGATCTTCTGTTGAAATAGGTTGCATCAATGCCTACCCTGCTTTTCAGAAGTCTTAGGTCAATACCAAATTCAATTTCTTTGGTACGCTCGGGCTGCAGATTAGGATTGCCGATTCTATCTCCTTGTGTAAAGCCACCTACACCATTAAATGGGAATCCAGTCTGGGCAAAGTTGCCCTGAATAGGTACACCTGCAATAGTCGGTGAAGTGAAAATTGAATTCGTCAGATAAACAGGCGCATCATTTCCTACTTCAGCATAACTTGCCCTGATCTTTAGGAAGTTGATTTTTACTGCAGAGAAATCGACCAAATCAGAAAGAACGGCACTACCATATACAGAAGGGTAACCAAATGAACGATTGGATGCAGGCAAGGTAGAAGACCAATCCTGACGGAAAGTACCACCAAGGTATAGCCAGTTTTTATAATCAAACTCCAGCCTTGCAAAGGCTCCAAATAATCTTCTTTTTGCCTCCAAAATATTTACACTAGCAGTGCCTGTACCATTGCTGAAGTTAGAAAACTCCGGTAAGGTGGTACCAATTACACTGGCTACAAAATCTTTGCTGGAACGCTGGTTGAAGTTACCGCCTACTAAAAGCGTAGCTCCTAAATCATCGTTGATGCGACGATTGTAAGTGGCGGTTAAGTTTAGATCAAATTGTTTATCTGTATAAGATTCATCACGGATGAAACCTGCCTCATCGGCACCACTATTTCCACTAAGGGCAGAAGCTATTCTGCGCTCTTTGTATCTGCGTCTGTCATCTGTTATGATGTCCGCGCCAATGATGGTATTGAGGGTTAAAGTTTGTCCATCTTGCTTCAGCAAATCATAGCTCAAATTCACACTTCCATAAAAACGATCCATGTCCTTGGTGTAAGAATCCTGGAATAAGTTGAAATATGGATTTTGAATGAAAGGTGTATAGTACCAGTCAATGCCATTGTAAATATTGGTTAAATCTCTCTGTTCTCTTAAACTGATGTCTCTACTCGTTTGCAACACCTGATTCAGTGGAGCTTCACCACCCTGACCATTTACGACCAGGTCATTTTGTTGTTTGATGTAGTTGAAGGAAACGGCACCACTCAGTCTTTCATTGAATGAATGAGTACCACTAAGATTCACTGTTCCTCTGGTGAGGCCAGTATTGGCAACAATAGCTGTTTGATCGGTATAAGAGCCACCTACTCGCAAAGAAGAATTGGCATTTCCTCCGGAAATCGAAAGGTTAGTTGTAAAGGTATTACCAATATCAAAAAACTCACGAATGTTATCCTCCAAAGGTTCATATGCTTTGAAGCGTTGCTGATTGAAAAATTCACTTGAAGGATCTCCAATGATGCTGCCATAAGGACGAAGAGAACGATCAAATTGATCGCCCCAACTTTCCTGATCATTAAGAAAAGATTGGTTATCTCCGTTTTGGCCCTGACCAAATTGGTTTTGTAATTCAGGAAGCAAAAGCACCCTTTCAAAAGCAACAGATTGACTAAAATCAATACGAGCTTTGCCCAAACCTTGTGCGGATTGACCTTTTTTAGTAGTGATCAAGATAACGCCATTCGCTGCACGAGAACCATAAAGGGCAGCTGCAGATGCACCCTTTAAAACATTGACTGATTCAATGTCTTCCGGGTTGATGTCACTAATGGCATTACCACCATCGACAGCTCCGGTTAATTGGGCTCCACCATTATTAGATACATTATTGACAGGTACCCCATCAATAACAAATAAAGGCTCATTGTTTCCTGTAAAAGAAGAAATACCACGAAGCTTGACATTGGTAGATGCGCCCGGAGCCCCTGATGCCGTGATGATTTGCACCCCTGCCACCTTACCTTTTAAAGCTTCCAAAGGACTTCGGGTTTGAGTAGCAACAATATCATCTGATTTCACTTGCTGTACTGAATAGGAAAGTGCTTTTTCATCTCTGGAAATTCCCAAAGCAGTGACAACTATTTCATCGAGAGCGACCCCTTCTTCCAGTACTACAGAAACTACTCCGCTAGATGGGATGTCAGCTTCTTGTGTAGTATATCCAATAAAGCTAAATAGTAGTGAAGTGATGGCATCCGGCACTTCTAGCTCGAATTTCCCATCAAAATCGGTAGTGGTACCGATGCTCGTATTTTTAACGAGCACGTTTACACCAATCAGTGGTTCACCATCACTATCATTAACAGTACCCGTGATCGTTCGCTGAGCAAACGAGGCGGAAACTGTGCAGATAGATAGGAGAATAATACATAACAGTCTTGTCATAATTTCTCATTTAAGATTTAAAAATTATCGGTGATTTATTAATTCCTTCTTTACGGGCACAACAAACCTAGCCCAGAAAGCGTCGCAATACGCTCTTGGGTTAAACCCAATTGAACCTGAGAAATTTAGACAAAGCATAGCCTTGGCTATAAGGAGTAAATTCCTACAACCAAACAAGAAGCATCCTAGCTCTCCTGAAGAAGAGTTAGTAACTAATGCATGCCATCTTATTTAATTCATACTAAACTGTGGTGGATTAATTATTAAGAAGCAAAATCCTAATTGTTTTAGGATAGAGGTTTGAATAACTTTTAACCAATGAAATGAAAGTAATTTGGGAAGCTGTTGGCAAGTATTTTATATAATCGTAACGTAGGGTTTGCTTTTGCTGCTGCTCAAAGTAAAAAGAAAATTTAGTATTTCTAGTTTTTTAACAGAACCAAAACGCTCGTTCTAGTGTTTCAGCATGTTTTAAATAAAAAAAGGAAGCAGCCAAAGGGCTGCTTCCTTTTTTTATTCATTAGAGGAGAAGTTTAGAACTTTCCATTTGTATTCTTCCACTCAGATTGTGGTGGTATTGTTTCAATGATGTCCCAGTGTTCTACGATTTTTCCTTCTTCCAATCTAAATAAGTCGTAAAATGCTACATGTTCTCCTTTGCCAAACTTACCCTCACTTACAGTCAAAACGAAGTTTCCTTCTCCTAAGACTTTGTGTACTTGATCGTACTCCATTACCAAGCCATTGTCAGCAAAATATTTCAATGCAGCTCCTAAGCCATCTAAACCATCTGCTACTGCAGAGTTATGTTGTAAATATTTTTCTGGGTTAATATATTCTGCAACTTTGTCCACTTCTCCATTCATCAATACTGCATTTACAAATTCCTCTACCAATGCTTTATTATCATTGGTCTTATCTAAGTCAGTAATTTCGGTAGTACCATCTAATTGAGTTCTGCCACTTGGATTAGGTGGTGTGATTGCTGCCAGGTTGTCCCAGTGTTCTACTATTAGGCCATCTTCAAAACGCATGATATCGAAACCCGCCTTGGGGTCAAAAAAGTCGTATTCTGAATGTAAAAATACGTAGTCACCGTCTTCAAAAGCTCTGATTACTTTGGCTTTAAATCCTCCTTCTGGAGCGTTAGCAACTACTTGTCCAAATCCTTCCAGTCCATCACCAACGGCAAGGTTGTGTTGGATATATTTGTTGGGATTGATGTAGCTTACTGGTTCTTGAGCGCCAGTTTCTAAGCTTTCGATTAATGCTACAGACTTTGCTTTGTTTGAAAGTTCCATTTTTTCTTCTTTTTGTGGTTGTGTGTTAGTGTTTTCTTGCTGATCGCAACTATTAAATGTGATGATTAGCGCTAAAAGCCCTAAAAATGAGATTGCTTTCATGATGAATTTATTTATGGTTGATTACGCTACAAAGTTGCAGGCATTTACTTTCGAAACTATTATCACAAAAAGCGTAAAGACTGTAAAAATGGGAAAGTTACTGCTTCGAGCTTCTGAAACGTTCAGGAGTGGTATTGGTTTGGCGCTTGAAGTACTTGTAAAAGTTGGTCGTTTCTTCAAAACCGGTTTGGTAGGCAATTTCTTTGATAGAAAGGTCTGTGTTGATGAGTAATCGCTTGATTTGAGTAGCACAAATTTCATCAATAAAAGCTTTGGCACTTTTGTTAATGATGTTTTGAGTGATGGTATTGAGCGTTTTTGTACTTAAACCCATCATGCTGGCATAGTCTTTAACGCGTAGAGTCTTAACGACATTTTGCTCAACTAACCTCTGCAAGACTATAAATTCACTAAGGTACCTACGGTTGCCGATCACTTGATTATTGGCTGATTTAATTCGATACAACTTAGCCAGTAGGATGAGCAGTTCAGACCTGATAATTTCCAGAGAGTAATGGTCATTAATAATAAAATATTCCTTTGACATTCTTTCAATAAGTTGGTTAATCTCATTCAACTCTGTTGCTGATAACTGTATTTTTGGAACCCCTAAAAATTCATTGAAAAGCTGTAAGGTTTTCAGTCCTTCTTGTTTTTCAAGGTGACTTCCCAAGAATTCATAGGTAAAAATTAGTATTTTCCCTTTGGCCTCTTTTATCTGATGATACCAATGGATTTGATCTTTTCTAATAGTAAACAGCGTCCCTCTTTCAAAGGGATAGTCAATGAAATCAATAGAGTGTTTGCCATCACCTTCTTGAATCAGGAAAACATTGAAAAATTCTATGATGTGAGGTCGAAAAGGAGAATGATCGGATTTTCCATAGTTGAGAATGTATTCATAGTCGACTAGGTCAAAACCTGAGCGAGGATTTTGACGATTTTGAAACTTGATGTGCTTGGGTGGCTCGTGCATTCAATTGAGTGCTTAAATTGACAATCGATTTAATAACTACAAATCCATGATGATTTTTAAGTTATCAGTAACCTTTTCGTGAAAAGTTTCAGGAAGGTCTCCTATTTTCCTTAACAATCTTTTATTATCAACTGAACGCACTTGATCAATCATTATCGCACTATCTTCATTTAAGCCAGCAGAATTTTTAGGAATATTGACTCTTAGAATCTTGGCATTTTTACGAATTTTACTAGTTACAGGGCATACTATTGTTGAGGGATGTTTCTTGTTTAGTAAATCGCTTTGTATGATTAATACTGGTCTTTTCTTGCCAGGTTCAGTGCCGAAACTTGGGTCTAAATCAGCTAACCAGACCTCAAATCGTTTAAAGTTCTTCATCCTCGATAGCTTCAAATTCTGCCAATACTTCCATTGAATCTTGAGCTACTAATTCAGATTCTCTATGAAGTTGTTCCTCCAACAGTTTTCTTTTGTGATAATTATTGTAAAATTTTACTGCCTCATTTATATATTTATTACGACTAATATCTAATGAATGAAGAATGCTATCTGTTTCTTCAAGAATCTTTTCTTGTAATTTGAGGGATATACTTTTCATGATTTTTTTGCAAAGGTATATCAAAATGTGATATCTATCAAGGGGAGTCTTTATTGGTGTTGTTTTCAATCTGATATTTGTTATTTAACTATGTTTTAATAAGTAATTCCTCAATTTTCATCACCAATTCTTCATTCTTTTTATTGTTAAGCGCATCACGATGAGGAGGTGCAAATTGACCAGAATCATTGTCAAAATAGCTGCCGGATGTATGCTCAAATTCTTCAGATAAAGCTGCTCTGACTAAAATACTAGAACCAATGCTGATGTCTCTACCATGTACACCATAGGCTTCCCTGACCATTTTACTGGCCAACATAGAGCCTGGGTTTACTGCAACAATAACAGGACCATTTTCTTGCTGTACAGAGGCCATATATTTGGTCCACATAGTGATGGCCAATTTACTTTGTGCATAGGCGACTCCGTCGGATAGTTGCATTTTACCTGTCAAGGCGTCTGGATTCACAGTAGCTTGAGCAGCGGAAGAAAGGTTAATGATTCTTCCTGATTTTCCGAGGAGAGGATTTATTTCTTGGGCTAAAATATAAGGTGCTATCGTATTGACTATAAATCTTACATCCAAACCGTCTTTTGTAATTGGATTAGAAGTGCTGTAGACACCGGCATTATTTATTAATACATCAAGTTTTGGTATCTCAGTCTTAATTTTCTCTGCCAGTAGCCTTACAGCATCCAAATCGGACAAATCAGTTAGGTAGCCGTCAACCGCTCCATTATCAGATTCTTTTTTTACTTCAGCAATGGCATCTTCTAATTTTTGTGGATTTCTACCATGTAAATAGATGGAATGACCTTCCTGTGCCAACAAAATAGCCGCAGCTTTACCAATGCCATCGGTACTGCCAGTTATAAAAATCGTCTTTTTCATAGTGTTACTTTTTCGTTTTTTTGTGTGTGAAAAAAAGGCAATACTTTTTCGGCAAGCTTTTCTAAAGTTGTTTCTATCGAAGCTGAATTAAATCTCAAATTAATCGCTATATGATTGACTCCTATTTCTTTTAGATACTTGAAGTAATTCACTAAATGATTGGCACCAATCCTGAAGCCCAGGTGGATGGGCAGAGGATTAAAATCATCATTTTTATGCAAATCGACATATAAGGGTTGCATGAATGGTTTATCAAACTCTTGTGTATCAGCTATTAAACTTCTCCATTGAGCAATTACATATTGCTGATGGTGTGGATTTCGTGGATAATTCATCCATCCCGCTCCATTTTTGGCAATCCATTCTAAAGATTGTCTGCTCTGTCCGGTAATTAATAATGGAATTTTATGTCCAAAAGGCTTGGGCAAAACATCGATTTTCCCCTTTACCGATCCATAATGATTGGAGGTGATAATGGGAAAAGGTTCTTGTGCTTGTTGGATGTATTCGAATGATTGCCTAAACAATTCCCCACGATTTTCAAATTCAATGCCCATAGCTGGATATTCTGTAGGTCGATCTCCTGATGCTACACCGAGAATTATTCTTCCACCCGACAATTGATCAATTGTAGCTGCAGATTTAACAATATGGACAGGATGGTGCAAGGGTAAAGCGATGCTCGATACACCTAGTGCAATTTTTGATGTTTGTCCTGCTAAGTAGCCCAAATAAGTAAACGGATCGAAAGTTTGTCCGGCATCTCCAAAAGAAGGCACATTAAAGGGTACATCTCTTACCCATATGGCTTTGAATCCCAATTGCTCCACAAGTTGCACTCTTTGCAAATGATCTTGCATACTTGGGACGGGACTATTGGCATAGTTTTCAATTGGGACAACTATTCCCAGACTTAATTCATTAGGTTGGAAAACGTTATTGTAGGCTTTATTGATGGATTCGAATGCTTTCATATTATTTGGTGTTTAGAGGTTTAGGGTTTTCTAAAATCCTTCCAATACATTCTTTCCGATTACACGTCCACTTTCTTGCAGTGTATGAGCCTCCTTGAGTGTAGAAATACTCATTTTGCCCAAATTATTAGTCATCGTAGAAATCAGGCTGCCATCATCTATCATAGCAGATACACGATTCAACAACTCGTGCTGTTTTTCTATATCATCCGTTTGAAACATAGAGCGGGTGAACATGAATTCCCAGCTAAAACTTAGCGCCTTAGGCTTGCCAGCATTGAAATCAAACGTTTGAGGGTCATCAATTACTGCGACATGACCACGTGGCTTGATAAGCTCAATAATGGCTGATAAGTGTTGATCTGTGGCATTTAAAGAAGCAACATAACGAGGAGTAATATTTAGCTCTTTTAACTGATCGACTAAAGAAGCTCTGTGGTTGATTACATGATCTGCACCCATTTTTTGAACCCAGGTTATGGTTTCAGGACGAGAAGCAGTCGCTATTACCTTTAATTGGGTTAGTTTTTTGGCCAATTGAATGAGTATAGAACCTACTCCTCCTGCTCCACCGATTATAAGTATGGCTTCATTTTCACCTGCACCTTCCGGAATTTGTAAAGAATCGAAGAGCAACTCCCATGCTGTTATTGAAGTCAGTGGCAAGGCAGCGGCTTCTGCAAAATCGAGTGTACTAGGTTTTTTTCCTACTATTCGTTCATCTACTGCATGAAATTCAGTATTGGTACCCTGACGAGTGATGTCTCCGGCATAAAAAACCTCATCATCTACTTTGAATTTGCTAACTTTTTCTCCTACTGCTTTTACAATGCCGGCAGCATCATAGCCCAATATTCTATGATCATCTTCTACCGGCCAGTTGGCGCGAACTTTTACATCTACGGGATTGAGAGAAATACCTTTGACTTCTACAAGAAGATCATGAGGCTTCAATTGAGGAAGCGCTAGATCCAATTCAATCAATGCGCTTGGAGCACCAATGGATCCTGGTTTTTGATATCCTATTGCTTTCATATTTTGAAGGACTATTTTTTATTAAAAATGCTTGCGATACAAATTTCAGTTTTTAGACCTTATAAGTTGTTGTAACTATATTGGTTAAAATTGTATAAATATTGGTAATTGGAGCTTTAAGTTGGCTTATTTAGGGGTTTTGCTTTACTTTTAGCATTCAAAACCTGAAATGATACAATGATTACAGAGTCAATTAGTAGATTTTTTGAAATTCATATTGAGGAACTTTCCACCTGGGAGAAAAGACCTCATAAGCATAACTTCTTTGAGATTGTTTATGTAGAAAGAGGTGCAGGTATTCAGTGTATCAATGCACATCGGTTTGACTATAAGTCGGGGAATATCTTTCTACTTCCACCTTTGGATTGCCATTCTTTTGAGATAAAAGAGCCTTCAAAGTTTTATTTCATTCGGTTTACTGACCATTATTTTCAGAAAAACGCAGGTCTTACAGATTCGAATGACTGGTTTGATAAAATGGCATACATCTTAGCCAATTACAATAAAGTGCCGGGTGATATCATTTCATCAGAAAGAGAGCGGATTTTTATCATCAACAGCATCAAATCGATTCATCAGGAATATTTGGTCTCTGATAGCTTTTCCAATTCTATTATTACAGGAGTGATGGTATCCATTCTCAACATTTTGGCGCGAAGTATTGAAAAAAAATATGTTGCACAAGCCAATGAAATCGATAATCGATTTGGAGAGATATTGCGATACATTCAGACCCACCTAATCGACAATAACAAGTTGCGCATTCCAATGCTTGCTCAGGAATTTAATATCTCTAAATCTTATTTCTCTGAATATTTTAAAAAGCATGCGGGAGTGACTTTAGCAGAATACATCCTGAGGTCAAAACTTCGAATTGTAGAAACGAAAGTCATCCATACTGACCTTTCAATCAAAGAAATGGCTTACCAGCTCAATTTCACAGATAGTAGTCATTTGGCCCGATCCTTCAAAAAGATATACGGTATGACCATCAAAGAATTTAAAAAGAGCGATCAAATGTGTTGTGCTTAATTGCATTACATTAAAACTCCATCCTTAGACTTTATGGAAGGAGGTAGGTCTGTTTCATGTAGCATCTCTCGCAAATCAATTTCAATAACTCTACAGAGGGACAACATGGGGATGTCATTGGCCATTCCCTCAAAAGGATTTTCTGAATAATCGCCCACTACCTCCATCATTACATAGATCCAACCTACCAAAGCTGAAATGGGAATGGAAAGAGCAAATCCCCAATCACCTACTTTCATTAACTCAGGTATCATGCTAAAAGGAAGCAGTAGAACGAATATTCCTACAAAATAACTGCTCATGTTGGCATACTGACGAGGTAGTGGAAACTTCTTAATCCGCTCATTTTTTCCCTGAAGCTCATAGAACGTTCGAAGTACTCCTACAAGCTCCATATGGCGAAAATCATCTATCAAGCCTCTTTCTCTTAGTTGGGTCAATTCTCTAGATTGCTCATTGATGATTTGAGTAGCTGTATTCACATGAGCGATTAAGCGATCGTATTCTGCTTCTGGAAGGAAGCATTCCAATTCGGTCCTGGTTACTTCATCATCTATCAAACTGATGCCAAATCGTTTTTGATAAAAAGCTGCTTGTTTTGAGGTAAACCCACCCTGACTGATGTGTTCCCATTCAGTGGGTACCAAAAGTTGACTGCGATGTGCATAAAGCCAGGCTATATGGCGATAGATGATGAAGTAACC
>JBCBCD010000038.1:9785-16559 GCA_038530915.1 Bacteroidota bacterium | reverse complement strand
ACGGCCTCGACTTTGTTCGTTAAGCTCAAAAAACTCGCTCCTTTTGAAAAACAAGTTTTCCAGATCACCAATGAAAGAGAACAATTCAAATTCCTCGTAAGTGCTACTCAAATTGTTTTTCAAAAGGAGCGAGTTTTTTGAGCTTAACGAACAAAGTCGAGGCCGTTCTTTCCAACTGTCGGATGTGAGTTAATTGTTCCAGGTTCAATACTTTTCTAACGGTAGGATTGGCAAACAGGATATGGCCATTGGAGTTGATGGTAAAAATACCAATAGAAGCAGTCTCCAAAATTTCCTGATAGTATTTTTCCTGTACTTCCAGTCGAATCTTGTTCTCTCTAATTTGTTGATTGAATTGATTCAAACTTTGATTCAATCCTTTGAATGATTTTAGCCCAATGTGTTCAGGAAACTGCAAGGAGAAGTCTTCATTTTTGATAGATTCAAACAAGTAGGCAATCTTGCGATTGGTTTGGTTAAAGTAGGCAATGAATGAAATCACCTGCACAATGATTATTGCTCCGATTGGTAGCACCAGGTAAGCATTTTTAGATAACCAACAAAATGCCAGTAAGAGAGCAGAAGTAGTCAAGAGGAGGACTCGACCAATCAATTGTAGGTAAAACTGTTTACTAATCATTTGTCGGAAATTTCTTGATTTTATTGTAAAGTGTCTGCCTGGAAATACCCAACTGTTGTGCAGCGGCACTATAATTGCCCTGATGTTTTTTTAAAGCATTCTGGATCATGAGTTGTTCCATCTCCTCAATGCTGATTTCCAAATTAGCCGCTTTGATTTGCGGCGAGCTTTCTAATAAAAAATCATCAGGACCAAGCATTTGCGCTTCGCTCAAAATAACTGCTCGCTCAATACTATGCTTCAAAGCACGTACATTACCAGGCCAATGATAAGCAAGTAGCTTTTGTTTAGCCGATTGATTCAAAATCAATCGGGACTTTCCATATTTGTTTGCAAACTTACTAAGGAAGTATTCGGCGATTAAAATGATATCTCGGCCGCGATTTCTTAAGCTGGGCACTTCAATTTGTATGGTATTGATGCGGTAGAGTAAGTCTTCTCTAAAAGTACCTTCGGCCACCATTTCTTGTAAGTTGTTATTGGTCGCACAGATGAGTCGAATATCAATAGGGATGACTTCATTAGAACCCACTTTGCTGATGACTCTGTTCTGAATGACTGAAAGCAGTTTAGCTTGCATGGCCAAAGAAAGATTGCCTATCTCATCCAAAAACAGTGTACCACCATTGGCTGCTTCAAACTTTCCTGTGCGGTCTATTTTAGCATCGGTAAAAGCCCCTTTTATGTGTCCAAAGAGCTCACTCTCAAATAGACTTTCAGATATAGCACCCAAATCTACACTAATGAATACTTCATTTTTTCGCTTGGATTGCAGGTGGAGTTCCCTGGCTATCAGTTCTTTACCTGTTCCATTTTCACCTGTTACGAGCACATTGACATCTGTTTGAGCTACTTTAGAAGTAAGTTTTAATATGCTTTTGATAGATTCAGATTGGCCAATGATTTGTGGTCGATCTTGATTGATGACTTGCTTTAAATATTTTTCCTTTTGTTTGAGTTGAGCAATCTGTTTTTTCGATTGCTTTAGAGCATCTACTGATTTGATGGAGATGAGCAGTCGCTCATTGTTCCAGGGCTTCAAGATGAAATCAGAAGCTCCTTGTTTGAGGGCTTTGACAGCCAGCTCTACATCTCCGTAAGCAGTCAACATGATCACTGGTAAATCCGGTGCTCGTTTTTTGATTTCCTTTAACCAGAATAAACCCTCATTACCCGAATAGACACCTGCTGAAAAATTCATGTCCAACAAGACGACATTAAATGATTTTAAATTGGGTAAGGAAGACAACTCATTGGGATTACTGATTGTCTTGATGTTTTTATATTCAAATTGAAGCAAAAGATCGAGGGTACGTAAGACATTTTTATTATCATCTACAATTAAGATGCTTCCCTCTCTCATATCCAGTTTTTTGTTTAAACGACTTCAAAGTTAAATACTGTGTTTGTTTTTTATAAAAGAGTGTAAAAAAATTGGACACTTGTTGTAAATTATTTTTACGGTTTTATAGATAGGAATATTTTTATTTTAGGTTAAATATTTGATTATGAGTTGTTTATGAATTTGGCATGACTTTAGAAACCATAATTATGATTACTGACCGGATTGTTTCAGTAAAACCTGCAAAAAGTAAAGCAAATGATAGAAATAAAGGATTTAAGTAAAATTTATAAAACGGATGAAGTGGCTACCACTGCTTTGGATAAAATCGATATCCAGGTCCAGGAAAATGAATTTGTAGCCATTATGGGGCCTTCTGGCTGTGGCAAATCTACCTTGCTCAATATTTTGGGCATGTTAGACTATCCCGACATTGGTTCTTACCACTTCTTGGGGCAGGATGTAGCTCCCCTGAATGAAAATCTGCGTGCTGACATCCGAAAAGACAATATTGGTTTTGTCTTCCAAAATTTCAATTTGATTGATACATTAACAGTTTTCGAAAATGTTGAACTGCCACTTTTGTTTTTCAAATACAAAAGCAAAGAGCGTAAAAAGAGGGTATTGGATGTTTTAAATCGAATGAAAATAGGGCATAGGGCCAAGCATTTTCCGGCCCAATTATCTGGTGGCCAACAACAAAGAGTAGCCATTGCCAGGGCTGTCATCTCCAATCCTAAATTATTATTGACAGATGAACCTACAGGTAACCTGGATTCCAAAAATGGGCAAGAAATCATGAAACTTTTGACCCAATTGAATCAGGAAGGAACGACCATAATTATGGTGACTCATTCACAACGTGATGCCAATTATGCCCATCGCATCGTACAGCTTTTTGATGGGAAAATAGCCACTCAAATGCATCATGAAAACGTGTAAGGAGCGAGGAGTTTAGACATAAAAGCGCAGCTTTTATGTCTAAAAAAAAGAAATATTCTACAGGCTGACTATTCCGTAGGATGAGACAGTCCAATACATTTTTTACCCGACAATCAAACTTCATCATGTTAAAACATAACCTGACACTTTTCTTTAGGAATATCAATAAATACAAAGGCACTTTTCTGATCAATACTTTTGGTTTAGCCTCCGGATTAGCTGCCACCATACTCATCTCAATTTGGGCCAATTTTGAATTGCAATTTCATAAATTTAATGAGAAAGACAGTGCCCAACACGTCCAGGTAATGGTCAATCGGCCTCATTCAGCTGGTATCAATACAGTTCCGTATACACCAGGTCCCTTATACAAAGCCATGGAAGAAGAGTTTCCCGAGGTTAGTTATTCGGTGCCCATTGTTGTTCCAAGATCTTTTTACAATGGTTTATTAGTAAAGAATGAGGTGGGAATGAAAGTGGAACCTCAATATGTGGGTGATGGCTATTTCAATATTTTTGGCTGTGATTTCATTTATGGTGAAAAAGAAAGTGCTTTACAAGACAAAAACTCCATTGTTATTTCCAAGGCTGTTGCAGAAGGGCTTTTTGGTCGTAGCGATGTAGTAGGAGAGTCTGTTGAACTAGAGCACCGTTATGTTCCTGGTCCTTACACCATAACAGGGGTTTTTGAGCTACCTGCAAATGCTTCAATTCAATACAATGCTTTGATTGGCTTTGAACGTTTTTTGGATGGACGATCCAATTTGCGCAAGTGGAACAATGGTGGGGTAGAGGTGCATTTGGTTTTAGAAAAAGGCACAGACATTAATGCCTTTAACCAAAAAATTGAAAATTTTCTGACCACAAAAATTGAAGGAATAGACTTTACTTTGTTTGCACAGCCTTATGCACAAACCTATTTATATGGGAATTATGAAAATGGCCAAGCAGTGGGTGGAAGGATAAGATATGTCCGTTTATTCCTTATCATCGCAGCCTTCATCATTTTTATTGCTTGCATTAATTTTATGAATCTCTCCACTGCCAATGCCAGTCGTAGACTCCAAGAAATAGGGATCAAGAAAGTATTGGGTGCAAAAAGGAATAGATTAACTCGGCAATATCTGCTTGAATCTATTTTGCTGTCCTTTTTTGCCTTGGTCATGGCTATATTTTTGGTGGCTTTATTATTGCCTGAATTCAGTAAAATCATAGGTGTGCCTTTAAACTTTCAAATTGGATGGAAAGAATTTTTGTTTTTGACAGGTCTGATGATTGCTACAGGCTTATTAGCGGGGAGTTATCCGGCTTTGTATCTATCTAAATTTGAACCCCTTAGAATTCTAAAAGGAAAGTTGTCTTTGAGTGCCAGTAGTTTGTGGGTACGCAATATCTTGGTGGTTTTCCAGTTTTCCATCTCTATTGTTTTGATAGCCTCTGTATTGGTGATTTACAATCAGATAGACTACCTTCAGACAAAAAACTTGGGTTACGATAAGGAAAATATCATTTCATTTCAAATAGAAGGGGACTTAATCAAAAAGGATACCCTTTTTCTGGAAGAGCTCAAAAACACGGTGGGTGTAAAATCTGCCTCACGCATGTGGGGGGAGCTACCTGGAAAAATAAGTGGTGGCTCCGGTTTTCAATGGCCGGGGCAAGAGCCAGAGGGGCAGGATGTTGATTTTTCATTTATTGAAGGAGGATATGGTATGATCCAATTATTGGACGTCAAATTAAAAGCAGGTCGAGCATTATCTCAAGAATATAGCACAGACAAAGAATCAGCCATTGTTTTTAATGAAACAGCCATTAAAACGATGGGGTTAGAAGGGGATCCAATCGGTCAGCAAGTCTATTTTAAAGGAATGAGAACAATAGTTGGGATAGTTGAAGATTTTCATGCAACCACACTAGCTGAAAAAATTGAACCCATGTTCTTTATCATAAGCAATGGCGATCATTTTGTCGTAAAAATGGAAGCGGGTACAGAAAGAAGTACAATCAATAAAATAGCAGCTTTGTACAAAAATTATAACAAGACTTATCCCTTTGAATATTCCTTTTTGGATGAACGGTACCAGCAGTTGTATGCAGCTGAAGAGCGGGTAAGTAAGCTATCCAGGTTTTTTGCGGGCTTAGCCATTATCATTTCTTGTTTGGGCTTATTGGGCTTGGCGACCTTTTCTGCTGAAAGGAGACGCAAAGAAATCAGCATCCGAAAAGTAATAGGCCAACCGGCTTGGAATGTTGCTGCTATGCTTTCTGGTGAGTTTACACGTTTAGTGATTGTAGCGATTGTAATTGGCCTGCCAGTCGCTTATTATTTATCCCAAAACTGGTTGATGAATTTTGCTTATCACGACTCGCTTAATATCTGGTTTTTTGTAGCAGCAGGACTTATTGCGATTTTAATTGCCATTATTACGGTGGGTATCAAAGCCTTGCAAGCGGCTTATCGAAATCCGATTGAAGGTTTGAGGGAGGAGTAGTTTTGTAAAAGCAAGGGAACTATATTGCAAGTCCCCCCGCCAAAATCAATGATACGTAAGTCTGAAATTGATTTGTTGTGATCATTCGATTTACTAGAAAAAACTCTGTTTTTGAGTAAATCAAATGATCACCTGATATTCTATTGAATGCTTATTCTTTGTTCCAATTGACTTTGATCCGTATTGCCATCGGGATCACTGACTTCTGCTAGCAAGCTAAACGTACCGATTGGTAGCAAATCAGAAGTTATTTGTGTCTTTAATAGAAACTTTTGCTGACTTGAGGCAATAGTACTAGCAGGTATGATTGCTTGGGTACCACCATTTGTATTTTGCACCAAAATATTACCGATGTAATTTCCAGCTTGACTATTAAATACATCCATTACTTCTATGTCTATATTTATGGTATCCAGAGAGCCAGTATTTAGAGTGGTTTTGTTGAGGTCAACTCTTACAATGATGGGACTACCTTCCAGAATGGGGTTTAACACTTGATTTCTACCTTTACCTAAATCGATCGAGCTTATGTACGGATGAAAACCTGGCTGATCAATGCTGATGCTTACCTCATCCCATAATTCAGAAAAACGGTAAAATCCAATGGCATCGGTAGTTGTTGTTTCCGTTTTAGGGAAGGGTTCTCCACCTTGAGTAGGAGGCTCGAAGGTAGCAGAGACTTGTACTCCAGCTTGAGGGAGTCCATTGTTGTCTACAACGATGCCTTCAATTGTTCCTTGTGCTGGTATAATGCTTATCTCTTCACAAGACCAGCAAGTGATTATAGTCAAAATGCTTAGGATGACATACTTATTTATAGAGCTCATTTTACTGATATTGATCATGATTAATTGTTTCTATTTTGTCTTCTTACTTTACGATTTCTTTTAAGTGATTTCTTTGATTTATCATACTGTAGAAAATTAGGATCTTGCTCTATCACTTGTTCAATTTTAGATTCTATTGGTGTCAAACCGCGGATCTTTTCATATTCGGATAATTCACTGATGGGATGCAAATAGGGAGTGATGTACATGACCCGCTCTACGTAATTTTTTATCTGTCGCTTGCTTTTAAATAGTAGGCCGAGTAAGGGAATATCTTTCAGGAGTGGGACCCCTCCCTCAAACGTATTGGTCTGCTCCATAATAAGGCCACCTAAAATCAGAGAATGCCCGTCCTTTACATCCACTTCTGTTTGAATTCTGTTATCTTCCACAAGGAATTCCCCTGCATTTGAGAAGGGGAGAAATTCTGATATCTGGCCATTTATTGTTAGATGAATCAAAGAATCATGGGAAGGAATAGGAGTGATCCTTATATCGATGCCTGCTTCTATATATTGTAAAGTAGTTTTT